>JAOZSY010000005.1 GCA_029939445.1 Bacteroidales bacterium | reverse complement strand
ACTCTTCATAGCTTTAGCGAAGGAGAGTTATACTCTTCATAGCTTTAGCGAAGGAGAGTTATACTCTTCATAGCTTTAGCGAAGGAGAGTTATACTCTTCATAGCTTTAGCGAAGGAGAGTTATACTCTTCATAGCTTTAGCGAAGGATAGTTTCACTTCAATGCAAAAGCATTTTGTGAAACTATTTTTCATCACGCTTCTCGGAGCTATGGTGAATACAATCCACCGCACTCTTTGATCCCCAAAATACCAAGCCTAGAACTTATACCTATAACTTGTCAACTCCTCTGCTACATCAAATAGCTTTTTAGCTATATCCACATCATAAGCATGGGGCATTGCTTTAACTTTACCTGGCTTTCCTTTCATTTCTTGAAATCCTAAAGGCCCAAGATAATCGCCACCTTGTACGTCATTACCAACTGCCGCCATAAGTTCAGGCAGAGCTGCCTTATTAGGTTTATGAGTAACTAATGGTAATAAAGGTCTGAATAAAAATAGAAGAAATTGAGGAATATGGCGCATTAAATCTGTAATTGACACTCCAGGATGTGCTGCAACTGCGATCACTTTAGAACCTGCAGCTGATAAACGGCGATTGAGTTCATAAGCATGCATTAAGCAAGCTAGTTTACTTTGACCATAAGCTCCTATTTTAGAAAATGATTTCTCTGAATTTAGATTATCAAAATTAATCTTTCCTGCTTTATGAGCAATACTACTAAGCATAACAATTCTTGAACCTTCAGTATTCTCTAAAACATTTAATAAAAGACCCGTAAGCAGAAAATGTCCAAAATAATTTGCAGCCATTTGTAGTTCAAAACCATCTACTGTTTTAGAATACGGAGGATTCATTACTCCTGCATTATTTATTAATACGTCCAAACTATTATATCTATCTAAAAATTCTTCAGCAAAAGCATGTACAGATTTAAGGTTACTCAAATCTAATTTAATAATCTCTAATTTTGCAGAAGGAGCTTCTTTCAAAATTTGCTCTTTAGCAGTTTCTGCCTTACTAACATTACGGCAAGCCATAATTACTGTAGCATCTTTTTTTGCTAAAGCCAAAGCTGTTTCAAAACCTAAACCAGCATTAGCACCTGTCACTATTATTGTTTTGCTGGATAAAGATCCAACATCATTCATTGTCCAATTTTTCATATACCAAAAATACATAATAATACATTGGGAAATAATTCTATGTTTATATTATATGTTAATTGAATCCATAAAAATCATCTCTATTTCTAGGGATAGCTTTTATGGGTTCAATATTTCTTTCATAATCGAATATTATTTCATTCGCACCCTAATTCTTAATCAGTTTAAAAACCTCTAACAAAGAAAGGCCTTAAAGAGCAAAAAAATACTAAAAATAAAAAATAAAAAATAAACCTTTTTTTGTTATTTTTGTCACTTATATCATGAAAGCTGTTATATAAAATAACACAATTACAAATTAGTAGAAACCCATATAATATTTATAGTATTCAATAAAGAAAATTGGATCATTATAATACAAACCACAAGTTATGAAACAATCGTTATTATTATTATTTGCACTATTCTTTATGTCTAGTTTCACTACTGTAGAACCTGATACAAGATTAATAGATTATTTAGGAGCAGAAAAAGTGGCAATAATGCAAAAGAACAACCCTAGTTTAATTCATTATTATAATTTCTTTTTAGATAATAGTTACAGTATAGAAACTGTACCTGCAGATAAGTTACAAGGTAATAACTTTGAAGAGTTATCACTTCCACTATCAGGAGGCGAAGTAGACACAAAAGCACTAAACGTACTTAAACTAAACATACAACGCAAATATGATGAGAATATTTATTATAAGATAAAAGGTTCGGATCAAATTTTCATTATGCTTAGCGAAGAGGTATTCATAAAAAAATACAATAAATACAGAAAAGAAAATGGTTTAATGGATCAATCACTGTAACGAAACAGCAATTATGAAAATATTTATACAAATTACTATTATCGCGCTTCTTATAGTCTTTACTAAAAACAGTATAGCACAAACATATAAGATTAATGATTATAGTGGACAAACAGTAACAACCTGTAGTGGTACTTTTACTGATATGGGTGGCACAGGAGCAAATTATTCAGGAACACAAAGCGATTCTATAACATTTTGCCCTAGCACTCCGGGTGCATCAATAGTTTTAGATTTTTCACAATTTGATGTTGCATCAGGTGATGCGCTTCAACTTTATGATGGCGCAAATACTTCGGCTAACTTATTAGCAACCTTTGATAATACTCTTTCGCCAGTAGGAATGCAAATTAGTGCATCAATACTCAACCCAAGTGGATGTTTAACTTTATTTTGGGCATCATCAGGTAATGCTCCAGGTTGGGAAGCTGCAATAAGTTGTGGCCTGCCTTGTCAGAATTACGCAATAGAATTACAATCAAGCACACCTCCTTTTCATTTAGATACAGGCTTTTACTATATTGATGTTTGTCCAGGAGACTCGGTTAGCATTACAGCAACGGGTAATTATGGACTAAACGATTCTATTTACCATCAGTCGGATGCTACTACAGAGTTTATATGGGATATGGGTAATTATTATATCGATACAAATCAAACTGTTAGTACATACTACGACACTATTGGAGGTTATGACGTATTTGTTGTTGCAACTGACTCAAATGGATGTATATCAAATCAGAATCCAACAATTAGGATTAGAATGAGTACACAACCATCTATAGATATTAACGCAATAAGTAACCCCGTTTGCCAATATGATACAACAAGCCTTATGGGACATGGAGAAGCGTATCAGTGGACAGCAAGCTCATCATTAAACCAAGCAGGACTTACATACTTACCTGATGGTAGTGGCGTTTCATATACTTCTACTCTTGTATTTAATGTATTTGATCCTACTGCTACTATAACAAGTCCTATGGATATAATAGCAATAAATGCCACATTGGAACATAGCTATTTGGGTGATTTAAATATTAAAATAACCTGTCCTAATGGATTATCTTCTACATTAAAATCATATCCAGGAGGAAGTTCGACTTATTTAGGAGAACCCATTGATAATAATGCTGCTCAGGTTGCAGGTATCGGCTATGAATACTCATGGAGCCCAGCTGGAACTACCACTATGTTAAATGCTGTAGGAAATTATACTTATTCATATGTTAATAATTCAGGTGTTAGTGTAACTGGTCATTCGTATCTGCCTCCATCTACATCTTACCCTTCTAATGCAACCATTACAGGGGCGCAACCATTAGTAACTTATTTGCCAGAAACCCCTTTTAATACACTAATAGGATGCCCTCTAAATGGAGCATGGGAAATAACTATTACCGATAATCTTGGTATAGATAATGGGTTTATTTTTGCTTGGGGTATAGATTTCGCTCCATCATTATTACCAACTTCATGGGATTATATCCCAGAAATAGCTTCTGAAAGCTGGAATACTTCAGATGATATTATTATTGATAATGGTAGCCATGTTGTAATTAGCCCTCAAAATCATGGAATTCAAGATTACACTTTTACAGTTATGGATGAATATGGTTGTATCTACGATAGTTTAATTTCTATAGATGTTGTACAAACTCCTGATGTTAATCTAGGAAACGATACTGTACTTTGTAAAAGTTCAATTACTGATGTTATTACTTTTGACGCTACTAGTCCTTTGCCTGGAGTCACATATTTATGGAGCTCTGGAAATACTGCCGCAACAAATGTTACAAATATGACTAGTGACCTTTGGGTTATTGTTACTAATAACGAAAATGGTCTTGCTTGTGCTAATAGCGACACTATACATCTTGATGCTTATGATATGGCCAATATAGATTTTGGTGACGATACTTGTGTAACAGGGTCGGAATACATACTTCATGCTGGTAACGAAGGCAATAACCCTCCTTTCTTATATTTATGGAGTGATGGCAGTACTAATGAATCATTGAAGGTTACTCAGTCGGGCACTTATTCTGTAACACTAGTAACCGATGCAAATTCACCTTGTATTGCCGAAGATGAGATAAAAGTCAGCCTTTTTGACGATCAGTTTTTAGGTGATGACCAAGAGTTCTGCAACTTTGAAGAGTTTATTCTTACTATTCCTAATGATGCCGAGGAGCACACTTATACATGGTTATTCGATGGTACTACTCCCGTTTCTGGTAATAGCAATTATTTTAGTATGCAATTTATGGGCATTGGCGACCATAGTCTTTCTTTATCGATAGATAATGGCTGTTACGACGAAGTATCACTTACATCAATGGATTGTCAGCTAGAAATTCCTAATATTATTACTCCAAATGGAGATGGATATAATGATGTATTTGTTATTGATGGGCTAGAGAATTTCCCTAACTCTATACTTAAGGTATATAATCGTTGGGGAAAGAAAGTGTATGAGTCAAACAACTATACAAATGATTGGGATGGCGAGAATGTAACCGATGGCGTATATTTTTTCAACCTTATTACCACTGTAGGTATTGAAGATGAGGAATATAAAGGTTCTCTAACTATAATGAGATAAATATACCAATTCACAAAAAGAGCCTTTCCCTTAGGAAATGGCTCTTTTTTTTGTGCAAAAATATTATTTTGATAAAAGCTTATGCGAAATCAATAATTAATAATGGCTTTTATTTTACATAATCTATAAAAATAGAGATAAGCTTCTCAACAGTATAGCCATCGGCCTCAGCCTTATAATTAGGCACTATACGGTGACGTAGAATAGAAGGGGCTACTGCTTTTACATCTTCAATATCTGGTGATAATTTGCCATTAAAAGCAGCATGAACTTTCGCCGCAATAATCATAAACTGTGATGCACGTGGACCAGCACCCCAGAGTAAATATTTATTGCTAAGTTCGTGAGCCAATTCTCTATTAGGCCTTGTAATATTCACTAGCTTAACAGCATATTCATATACATTATCAGCAACAGGGAGCTTCTTAATTAAGTTCTGAAAGAAAATAATTTCTTCCCCACTAATAATATTATTTACCATTTTTTCATTACTTCCCGTGGTAGCTTTTACAATATCAAGTTCTTGACTATATTGAGGATAATCTAGTATTAGATTAAACATAAATCTATCCAACTGAGCCTCTGGAAGTGGATATGTTCCTTCCTGCTCTATAGGGTTCTGAGTAGCTAATACAAAGAACGGTTGATCCAGTTCGTATTCCTGACCAGCAACAGTTACTGTTCGCTCCTGCATGGCTTCTAATAGTGCTGCTTGTGTTTTTGGAGGTGTTCTATTAATCTCATCTGCTAATACAATATTTGAGAAAACAGGACCTTTAATAAACTTAAACTTCTTATTCTCGTCCAAAATCTCAGTACCAATAATATCGCTAGGCATTAAATCTGGAGTAAATTGTATTCTCTTAAAGTTTAATCCTAAAGTTTTAGCAAGGGTATTTACCATCAGTGTTTTTGCTAAGCCCGGCACTCCAACCAATAAGCTATGTCCATTACTAAAAATTGAAATCAACAAATCTCTAACAACATCATCTTGTCCAATAATAATTTTTGCAATTTCACTTTTTAGAGCGTCATATTTTTTCACAAGAGCCTCAAAAGACTCCTTATCGTTTGTATAATTATTGGTCATCATCTATTTATTTTATTTTCTGCCTTTAAAATATATTAGTACTACTCTTGCTCCCACTTATAAGTGAAGTTACACGATTTAAGGTCTTTATCCATTACATTAATAAATGTTTTATCAGTTTTATCAGTAATCCAATTACCAATAGCCCTGCCTTTTTTATCCTCAAGAGCAATTTTCTGAATTTTATCATAATCCATCTCCAAACTTGCTTTATGAGGCTTTGTTCTTTTATCGAGACGAATGATTCTAAATGCGTTCTTATTTCTTTCTTTCATATATAAAGAAGGAGGTAATAATTCACCAACATTCATTTTATCAAGCTTAAAAAACAGTTCCTTATCAATACTTTCAGCACTAAATACCGCACCTCCAGTTTGTGGATTTAATGCCACACCTCCATTAAAACGAGAATCATCAATTGAATAGCGTAAAGCTGCTTCTTCAAAAGTTATTGTTCCATCTTGTATCAATTGATATACACTATCTATTTCTGCTTCCGCAATCTTCATTGAAACTGGAGAAACTTTTGTCATAATTAATATATGACGCACATTAATAAAGTCACCCTTACGTTTAATCAATTCCATAATATGAAATCCTGCTTCTGTTTCTACAAGTTCGCTTACCTCTCCTAGCTCTAACGAAAATGCAATAGCCTCAAATTCTGGATACATAACTCCTCTACCAAAATCACCAAGCTCTCCACCTTTTACTGAAGAACCTGGGTCTTCAGAATACATTCTAGCCATTGAAGAGAAACTTGCTCCATCAATTATTCTTTTACGTATTCCCTCGAGCTTATGTTTTGCATACTCTTTCTCTTCAGGAAGAATTTCTGGCATTACAATTATATGCGAATATTTGTATTCCGAGCTAATAAGTGGTATGCTATCCTCAGGAATGGCATTATAAAAAGCTCTTACTTCTGAAGGTGTTATCTTTACATCACTAGTAATTTGATTCTTTACTTGTTCCGAAAGCATCTGCTCATGAATAGTTGAACGCAAATCACTCTTTATAGCTAAAATACTTTTATGATAATATTCCTCAAGCTTCTCTTGAGAGCCTATTTGTGAAATAAAATATTGAAGTCTTCTATCCATTTCGCTTTCTACCATATCGTCAGAAACAACAACACTATCGAGCTGCGCCTGATTCAACAGAAGCTTAGCAAACAAAATTTCTTCAAATATTTGACACCTTATTCCTTCACGATCTGAGGTATAGCCCTGCATCAAATACTGCATATATTGATTCTCGATATCTGAATACAATATTTCGTTACTCCCTACTGTGGCAACAATTCTATCAATTACTTTTTGAGAAAAAGAATTTAAAGTAATAGAACTCATAAAACCTATAAGCACTATACTAATTACTATTTTAATATTATAATTTGCTCTCATATTGAGTTTTTAATTTTTGATATTTATTTTACCATCTTTTTGAGCCTCCTCAAAAATATCATTATGCAGTTTCTCCACCATCTGCATCTTCCTAATATTAATAATTAATCTCCTTATTCTATCTTCTTCAAAGCTAATAGGAGAATAATTATTTCTAATTCTATATTCATTAACCCGCAGCATATAAGTAAAGGCCGAGTCTTTTACTTCTACATACTTATTGTTCTTAAGGTATAGACTTTTATTATAAGTCTGTAATGGAATTTCCTTTACCAAATCATCAAATAGAATCCATGTGTTTTCTTCTAAAAGATAATTAACAGCATTTTCATCTGCAATACTTTTTATTCTTACTATATCCTCGCTACTATACGATCTCATTAGAGCTCGTACTTGCTTTAAATTTTTTTCGTCTGAATAAAACTTAAGGTATGCTACCTGCACAATATCATCCTTAAGCATAAATTCTTTCTTATTATTAGAATAAAAATTCTCTATTTCAGCATATTGGACAATCGTGTCAAGATATTGAGCTACAAATCTTCTCTCAAAATTATAAATAATTAAAGAGTTCTTATATTCTTCAACTCTTTTGTCTATTATTGCTTTCTCCTCAACAGACTTAACGTAAGATGAATTAGCTTTATGCAAAATAGATTGCTCTCGCATCCAATTATTAATATAAACTGATATCATTATTGCACTATCATTAGCAGTACTCTCATTGGGAACTATACCGTTAAGATTTGATTCAAATAGATTATTATCATATGCTACAGCAACCACCTTTCCTTCATCAGTATTGTTAATACAACCTATAAGGATAAAACTTAATAACAGTATATAAAGTATATTTTTCATATTCATTTCATACGCTAATAACAATCTGCTAATGTTTTAGGAGATTACTACTATTTTTAGATTATTCTATATTTAATAATTCTTTATCAATAACTACCTTATGATTTTTATTTAGATCAATAATCCAGTTCTTTTCCAATTCGTTCTGGTAATCTGCAGTAATTATTCCACGAGCCTCATCAAGCGACTTATTAGTAGATGTAATTATATCTTTAACATCTACTACATAATATGTTGAACCCACTTTTACAATATTAGATATTCCTTTTTCATGCTTTATCTGATCAATAATATCACTGCTTCCAGCTTCGTACTTATTACTTTCGTAGTGAAGATTCAGTGCCGAGTTTTTATTTACTATACTAAATAATGAATCTACACTAATATTATCGGCTAATGATTTCTTTACAAACTCTGCAATTGAATCAGTGCTGCATTTATATATTATTGCATCAATACGCTCTTGCCACATATAGTTAGATTTATTAGCTTCATAAAAAGTTTCCAAACCTAAGGTGTCTTTTATTGCCTTTCCCCATATTTCTTCATCACTAATTGCAAAAAGTAATATTCCATCATGATACTCTTGTACTAGCATTCTGAAATCAGAATATTGTTCTTCCAATTTTGAGTTTTTATATGCTAGCACTTCCTTCTCTACCCATTGAGCATAAAGCTTATCAGTAAAATATCTAATAGTACCTTTATGCTTCATAACTTGGTTATCCTCTACATAGACAGCAAAGTCTTGTTGAGTATATTTTCTGCGTTCCAATTTAAATAAAATCTTAGAAAAACCATCGGCTTTATTAATTGTCCATTTATTAGTGTAGATTGACGAATCAATTACAGAATAGAAGCTCTCTATATTTTTAGGGTATTCTTTAAAACTAAACTCTGCTTTAAACTTTGAGATAGCTACCTCTTTACTTCTATTTGATCTACTGTCGCGAGCCACTTTTGTCTTTAGAGTAGGAAGATATTTTTCATATTCAGGAAGTGTAATAGTCTTTACTAGCTTTATTAAATGCCATCCATATTGAGTTTTTACTGGCACTGACATTTCACCAACATCTAGTTTACTTATTGCACTAATAAACTCAGGCACCATTCTACTTACCTCAAAAACAGGCAAAAGCCCACCTTTTGCTGACGACCCTTTATCATCAGAATATTGCATAGCAGCCTCTTCAAATGTTTTCTTACCACTTTTTATTTCTTCGCTAATCTCTTTTATCTTCGCCTGAGCATCAGCATCAGCTTTCAAATCATTAGTCTTTGGCTTTACATTAATATGCTTAACCTCTATTTTTCCTAACTCAGGAATTTTATCATAAACTTTTACAATATGGTATCCAAATTGTGTACGAATAGGCATACTTACTTCTCCTACTTCAGTATTATAAACAGCAGTTTCGAAAGGATAAACCATATAAAAAGCAGTGAAATATCCTAAATCACCACCATTACCAGATACAGCATTACTATTTCTACCAGCAGGCTTATCCTTTGCCGATGGATCATCAGAGTACTTCTTTGCCATTGCCGAGAAATCCTTACCGTCGATTATCTGATTTCTAATATCAATCAATTTATCATAAGCCACTTTTGCTATTGAATCGTTATCAGAAACATCCTTTGGAACTGTTAATAGAATATGGCTTGCTCGCATATCCCACTGCAGTCTTTCGTATGCTTCCTTTAGTATTACTTCGTCTATACTTTTATCCGTAAGGTATGGTTTTGCTAACTGAGTGCGATAACCTGCCAATTCATTTTTAAAAGCAGCTGATGTATCCATTCCTCTATCTTCAGCTTCTTTAACTTTCAACCTAAAATTTACATATAAATCAAGGTATTCGTTTAAGTTTTTTGTTTCAACACTTAAATTATCATTACCATTATTCTTATTATAAACATACATAAATTCGCCAAAAGTATAATCCGTCTGATCAATACTTAATAGTGTTTTTGAATAGTCTTTCTGCGAAAAACCAACAAGTGATGTTACAAATAGGATAATTAATCCAAAAATTACTCGTTTCATATTTTTAAAATTTTTTAATTATGTGATACCTGCCTACCGCAGGCAGGTGCAGTCACATAAAAAAATAATTATTTTATTGTATAATAAATAATTATTTTATCATGTTTGTTTCATATATAAAATTAATTAAAATATTAATTTACTTAAACGTAAATCTTTTAGTTTTATTATTCATAAATAGCTATAAACAAATAGAACAAACTCTATAAAAGCCTGTTCTATTTATGAAATATCTTTATCGGCTATAATTAGGAGCTTCTCTAGTAATTATAATATCATGAGGATGGCTTTCTACCATTCCTGCTGGTGATATCTTAACAAACTTAGCACCCATTAAATCTTCTATGCATTTAGCACCACAGTATCCCATTCCAGCACGCAAACCACCAATTAATTGATGAACCACCTCTCCTACTTGGCCTTTATATGCTACTCTACCAACAATACCTTCTGGCACAAGTTTCTTAATATCATCTTCAGCATCCTGAAAATATCTATCCTTTGAACCATCCTCCATTGCTTCTATAGAACCCATTCCACGATAAGACTTATATTTTCTTCCTTCAAAAATGATAGTTTCACCTGGAGCTTCATCCACTCCTGCAAAAAGAGAACCTAGCATTACACTATGCCCGCCTGCAACAATTGCTTTTACAATATCGCCACTATAGCGAATACCTCCATCAGCAATTACTGGAACACCTGTTCCTTTTAGGGCTTCAGCTACATTCATTACAGCACTAAGCTGAGGATATCCAACACCTGCAACAATACGGGTAGTACAAATAGAACCTGGGCCAATACCAACTTTTACAGCATCAGCTCCAGCCTCAACAAGTGCTAAAGCTGCTTCAGCAGTTGCAATATTACCAACTACCATATCCAACTTAGGGAATTTTGATTTAATTGTCTTTACCATCTCAATCACTCCTTTAGAATGACCATGAGCAGTATCTACAGTAATAGCGTCAACACCCATCTCATATAAGGCTGCTACTCGCTCTAAAGTATCACTAGTTACACCAACTGCAGCAGCAACTCTCAATCTACCTCGTTCATCTTTTGATGCATTTGGTCGAGCTTTTATCTTTATAATATCCTTATAAGTTATTAAACCTATTAGTAATCCATCATTATCTACAACAGGCAGTTTTTCAATCTTAAATTCTTGAAGAATATCTGCAGCCTTATCAAAATCAGTAAACTCTGAAGTTGTAATTATATTTTCTGAAGTCATCACCTCAGTAATTGGGCGATTTAATTTTTTCTCGAAACGAAGATCACGATTCGACACTATGCCAACAAGTTTATTTTTATCTCTTACTACTGGAATACCTCCAATAGAATACTTCTTCATTAAAGCTAAGGCATCGCCTACAATTGCATCTTCATTAATAGTTACAGGATTAATAATCATACCATTTTCGGCACGTTTCACCTGATGAACTTCTTCTGCCTGCTTCTTTATGGACATATTCTTATGAATAACACCTATACCTCCTTCTTGAGCCATAGCTATTGCCATCTTCGAGTCAGTAACGGTATCCATTGCCGCTGATACTACTGGAATATTGATCTCAATATTTCTAGTAAACTTAGTTTTAAGAGTTACCTCTCTTGGCAACACATCAGAATATTCAGGCACTAGTAGAACATCATCATACGTTAAGCCTTCGGCATAAATTTTGTCATCCATCATAATCTTTTTCTATAATTATATATCCAAAAATAGCAACCTTGATACAATATATCAGTATGCAAATAATAGCTGCGAAATTAATAATTATTTCCGTGCTTTATGCAAAAAAATGGCCAATGAAAATAATCATTGGCCATTTTTGTAATTATCTGTTTATTATTAGTTTACCTAATTAATGTTACAGTACCTCTATCTTCAAATGTAATGCCATTAGATGATGTAAATCTAATGTAGTAAGTATAAACTCCACCAGCAGCATCTTCATCATTATATGTACCATCCCAGCCTTCGCCAACTTCTGTTGATTCATAAATTTTCTGACCCCAGCGACTATAAACTATAAATAAGTAATCTGAAGAGTTAATAAATACTCCTTCTGGAGTAAATATTCTATTTTTCACTGAATTACTAGTTGGGTTAAATGCAGTTGGAACATATAAACGTGGCTTTTGAACTAAAGAGCTACTATTTGATCTAGCCATATCATTAAAATTATAAATAGTACCAGGACCTTCTTTTGCTACTACATAATATTCAAACAAACCTCCTTGATTGCTATAAGCAGTTACATCATCACTAAAATAAGTTTGTGTTGAAGGTAAGGTAACAACCGGCATTGGATCCCATTCTCCATCAATAGCACGATATACTTCATAACTAGTTACACCCCCATCAAAACCTAAATATGGAGTCCAACTTACTTTATTTTTAAGACTATCTCCAGATTCTGATTTCAACAGAATACTTCTTGCATTAACAGAAACTAATGCATCATTACCACAGCTATCTATCACAACTGCACGATAATAATATGGAGTAGTACTAACCGCTGCAGCAGCATCATTATATGCTATTGTAGGATTAGTAAAATCCGGTGTGAGGGTATTTAATACATCCCAAACTAAGTTATCTACAGAACGCTCTATTCTATAATTACTAACCTTTGCCGATGTATCTGTATGTATTAATAAATCAACACCTCCACTATTGCCAGGATATACACTTGCCGAACGAACATAAATGAACTTTGGTTGATTAGGCTTATTTGCCAACATATTAACCAAACAAGATGTACTTGTTTTAGTACCATCAAGACTTACTGCCTTAATAAAATAGTCGTAAATAGAGCCATTATTAAGTCCTGTATGCACATAAGATGTTATTGTAGATAAGCCTGAATTTAATAAAACTGGTGCTCCACCATTTTCAATTGCGTATATATCATACGAACCAAGTCCACTAGGCATATTACTATAAGCTGTCCAGTTTAGGGTTATCATATCATCACAAATATCTTTTGATGCTGTAAGACTCATTGTACTAACCTCATCGCCATAAGGGCTAACGTTTGTCATACAAGTATCTATAGCTGCAATCACATATGTATTAAAGCCATTAGCACCACAGGCATTATTTATAGCATCAATATAACTAATTGTATTAATTCCATAAACAGTATCAATTGCTGTAGCACTTCCATTTACCATTAGGTAAATAATATACCCGCCAGTATCTCCAGCACCATTAACATCCCAAGATATTTCAACATTACCAGTAGCTCTATTAATACTTACTGTGTCAATTACTGGAATATTTGGAGCTGTATAATCAAAGAATAGATCTTTGCCTATACTTGATGTACTAATACAATTATGAGGCATAGCTCCTATTGTATCAATTACCAATGTATCTTCTATAGTTACGTAATATTTAACCTCATCATCACATTGTTTCATTGGTTCAGAGAAGAATGTATTTTGAGTGGAATCAACAAACTCCCAAGCTGTATTTACTTTCTTACGATAAATCTGATACCATCCTGTAGAAGATGATAATAATGGGTCTGAAGAAGGATTCCAACTAACATCTGCTTCCATATTTACATTATCGAAAGCTACATCCACTTTTATTGTTGCAAAAGTATCTGCATCGGTAGCACCAACATAACCAGGACAACCAGAAATTGTTTGTACAAAATAATACTTAATTGAATCCTGAGCATTAGCTCCTACATGTGTGTAGCTTAAAATATTATAATTAAATATACTATCAATCTCATCATACGGACCAGCCTGGGTAGAACTACTATATATTCTATAACTTTGAAAAGTAATCATACTATCTTCTTCTAAACTCCACTCCAAAGAAACATCTCCTGTAGTAGGATCTACCGAAACACATTGAATCTCTGGACTAGGAATAGTTGGTTTTGGAAGAACAGTAATAGAAATAACACTATAATTCAGTGCAGGTGCAGGACAATAATTATCCAATACTTTTAAAACAAAATTATACACATTTGATGTAATTCCACATCCTGTATTTACTGCTAAATGTACACATTCTGTTTGCCATGTAAAGTGAGTTTGAATCGCAAATAAGCCTGTTAAAGGGTTACTAGAATGTGGAGCAGGAGTTAGAGTAGCACAAGGTGCTGCCAAGCATCCTGTTGTTGTAGAAAACGTTGCTGGAGAAGAACCCACTGGCGCAACATAGTCGCCAAATTGAGGTCCCGTAGCTTGAATTTCCATTGTTTGAGGATTACCATCTGGAAGGAATTCAATATCCTGACCGTTAAGATAAAAATCTACAATTTCTCCAGCATAAACAGTATCAGTAAAAGTTGTTCCCATATTTAATGGTGGATTTACTACCGGTGGATTATTGATACCTGCCGGAAGCATTACTACCTGAATATCTCGCCAAATCTCTGCCACTTTAATACCACATTTAAATGCAGTTACTTTTACCGATGTAACAAAAGCACCAGTTGTATATGACAAAAAGGATATCGTTCCAATATCTGGGTCAACAGTACCTGCTATATTATTAGGATTCTGCGTAGTACTTGGTAATGGGCTAGTATAAGAATATCCCGCAGCATAGGTCAACGGTGTTGTTACTGACGATGTCATTGGTTGCCCCCACTCAAAATGTAGCACATCCAACTCCTCATCAAAAGCATTATGATTATACTCAAAAGGATATCCTGCAGAAATAACTGTACGTGCAACTTCTGCAAATACCGGAGAATTATCAAAACAAGGGTATGTATTTTGAGCATTATAAGGGAACATCTTTGCTCTTAATTTCCAAGACGGCATACCCGTTACATTAGTGGCAGGATTTCTACAGCATGAACCCCAAGAGAATGTCCAACCTGATGCAGGTGGCACTCCACTAATTTGAATTGGTCCTGATCTATATACATATTCTGAAACAGCACCTGTATTATCTGCACCACTTAATTCAGCTCCAGCACAAGTAATCTCTGTAACGGTAGTACCACCAAAACCACCAATATTGCAATCTGGTGATAAGTCTTTTGGCCAACCAGCTAAAAGAGACATTGGTATATTTCCAGCAGGAGTAGTAGAATTTAAAGTTTGATAATTTGTAAAAAGAATACCTCCACACTCTCGGTAAACTTTCATAGTGAAAATAAATTTACCAGCATTGGGTTGCCCAGTAGGAATACACTTCCATGTAATTTCACCACCCATATAGTGACTTGCTTTCGCAAAATATGTACTTCCTGTTATCATCAGTAGTACAATCAATAATTTAAAAATTTTCATAGTTTATTATTATTTAATTACCAACATTTAATATATAAAAATTATCTTTATCAAAATATTTTTGCGCTAAAGCCTGTAGCTTTATTGCATCAATATTTTTTACTTCTTCAATATAATTATAATAATATGAATAATCAATACTATTCATATTAACATTTACAAATTTAGCCATTAATGCAAAGCTACCATCAAACTGTCGCTGAAAACTACCTTGCAAATAATTTGTTACAGTATATAACTCTTCTTTAGATATTTGTTCATTCTTTAATCTTTCAATTTCTTTTCTAATCTCAGAAATTGTATCTTCTACAACTTCCGTTTTTACCTCTGTAGAAATAAAGAAAACCGCCTCTTTCCTAAACGAACTATGTGCAGCACCAATACCATAAGTATAACCTTTGTCTTCTCTAATATTACTCATCAAGCGACTACCAAAGTATCCTCCAAGAAATGTTGTAAGAATTCTTAATCCATTATAGTCTTCATGGTTTCGTCTTACACCAACAAAACCCATTCTTATGGCATTCTGAACAGAACCTTCCTTAGCTATAAAGGTATATTTATCAAGGCTAGGTTTAATTTCCCAATCAAGTTCAAGTTTTTGATTTTCTACTACTCGCATCCTTGCAAAAAGATTCTCCAATAGTTCAAGTTCTTCTTCTCCAAATTTACCTGCAATAAAAATTTTATGTTTACCATCTATATATGTATACTTATGATAATTCAACAAATCTTCGCTATTAATATTATCATAATCCTCTAATACCGAAAATACTCCATAAGGATGATTTTCTCCAAAAAGTATTTTAGTAAAATTTTGTCGTGCTATAAAATCTACTTTTTGAGAATTAACCATAAACTCTTGTCTCTTTCGCGACAAATAAACCTCCAATTCTTCTTTCTTATAATCGGCATTCATTATTACGTCCTGAAGTAGAGGCAGCGTATCCTTAAGGTATTTATTTAAAGTATAAAGCGATACCGATGCAGTATCTCTTGATATTTTAGTTTCGAAAGAAGCCCCAAAGTAATCAATTTTATCAGCTAAATCAGCTGAAGAATAATTAGTTGTAGACTCTGTAATCATAGCATTAGCCGCACTAGCAACTAATGGTTTTGGTGAGTATGACGTACCCGCTCCATCAAAAACAAATTCTATTTTCAATAAATTTTGATTGTCATTATTAAAAACAAACACCTCAGTACCATTTGATAGTTCATAGCGCACAGGCATAGTTATATCAACCGACTCTATCGCGTTTATTTTTGGAGCTTTATGTCTATCTAATCCTTTTGTCATTAATATCTTAAATTATTTAATTACTGTTACCTGACCTTTTTTTACATGTTCATATCCCAAAGCATCAGTATACTCTGCATGGAAAAAAAACATCCCTGCTTTTACTATACCACCTTTAGATGATCCATCCCATGAGTCGTCTATATTTGTTGTTTCAAATACCTTATTTCCTAATTTATCAAAAACAAACATTCTCATTTTTATAATACCACTACCTTCTGCTTTAAAATAATCGTTCTGCCCGTCACTATTTGGGGTAAATGCTGATGGAATAAATAAAGCACTGCAATTCCTATCAACATTAACAGTATACTCATGAATGGCGCTATTACCTTTGCCGTCGGTAACTGTTACAATGTATATTGAATTCTCAGTAGGCGATACTATAGTCCTATTTGAGATGCTACCATCATTCCATCTATAAAAATAACCATCCTCTACTTCAAGTATAGCATCCTCACCAAAGCATACATTTTGATTATCACCAAATTTAACTCTAAAAGTATCTGCAACAACAGCTATAACTTCATCATCAATATTATATTGCTCTTCCTTTTTTATATCTTCCGCATTAGGTTCTGAAACCTCAACAAATAAAGACTCTTGGCTTTCAATTACTAATTTTTCTATTGGCTTTTTTACTTCCACAACTTGTTTGTTTTGCTCATCTTTAATCTCAGGATCGCTGGCTGAAGTTATATTCTCTTTAATCTTTACAATAGGAGTTAAACTTGTTTGTGGGGATTTTATTTCTTCTTTAGCAGCAATACTATTCTTTGTA
This sequence comes from Bacteroidales bacterium, assembly GCA_029939445.1. Lineage (GTDB taxonomy): Bacteria > Bacteroidota > Bacteroidia > Bacteroidales > UBA1556 > UBA6267. Next base: position 13,981 of record JAOZSY010000005.1, on the reverse strand, counting down.
TCAACACTCTTCTCATCAGAATCAAGAATACTAATAGCATCCCTATTAATCTCTTGATTTTCTAGTTTAATTACATGATTATCATTTATTACCTTATCGTTACTAGATAAAGCAAAATAAGATGCTATTGCAATTGTTGCAATTACAACTACACTCGCAGCAATCTTATACAAAGAAGTATAATTATTCACATTATGCTTAGGAATATTACTATTCTCAATTTTAGTCCACAAATTGCCATCAGGCTTCACTTCATAATTATCAAGTGAATCTTTAAAAAATTGCCCTATGTTTTTGTTTGTAGATTTCAAAACTATAAATCTATATTATGTTTATTAAGCATTTGTTGTAATTTCAATCTAGCTTTTCGCAGTTGAGATTTAGAAGTATTCTCAGAAACGCCAAGTTGCTCACCAATTTCTCTATGGCTATAACCTTCTATTTCGTATAAGTTAAACACTAATCGATATCCAGACGGCAAAGACTGTATCATTTTTAGCATATCTTCTACTTGTAAATGGTCATAAGTCTGTCTTTCATCAGCTATTCTCTCAAGAGTTTCATCAATATCCACATGGTAATAATGTTTTAAATTTTTACGATGCATATTTAATGATGTATTAACCATTATTTTTCTAATCCAACCTTCAAAAGAACCTTCACTACGAAATTTTTCAATGTTTGAAAAGACCTTAACAAATCCTTCCATTAGAGCGTCTTGCGCTTCATTTTTATCTTGAAAATATCTCATACAAACTCCAAGCATTTTTGGAGCATACTGTTCAAATAACAACTTCTGAAAACGTGGATTATTACGTTTACATTCCCTTACCAATTTTCTTTCCGAAGTCATCAATTTGAAAGTAATTCGCCATCAAGACACACCATATTAAAATATAGTTGCCTATAAAATAAAGCTAGTTTCTAATTATTAAAAATTCAATTGCTATAATCTGCGAAAATATGACTTTTTGTCTTCTAAGTCTAGAATATACTTAATTAAAAATGATTAAAAATATATACAAAATCAACTAACAGTACGGTTTATTCTATATTTATTACAATAAAGTAATAATAATCAGTATTTAACACAATAAATACAGTATAATACTATTAGTTATAAAACAATAAATATTACTATAAAAATTACAAATAGAAAAAAAAATGAGAAAGGTCATATAACTAATTGTTTTAGACACTACTACCGTAATTTATAATAATTCTACATACTAATACTATATACTGTATTATAAGCAGTTACGTCACTTTAAACAAACTAAACAAAAGCTTTAAATACTTGATTAACTACAAATTAACGACTTAATCGAGTTTGTTAACAAATCTTAAAAACAAACACTCTATTTATTATCTTTGTGCAGTAGATTAAAATAAAACTACATAGCAATTGGGAATAATTTAGATAATAATATAAAACTTATGAAAACTACCAGACGACAATTTATTAAGATTGCTGGAGCTAGTACCGCGGGTATGGCTATTGCAGGGTCTGTTTTGGGGTCGGTTCAGAAAGTTGGTGAAGCAGCGCATGTAAAAAAAGACATGCTTGATAGCGAACTAACTCGAACCCCTACTTATTGTGAGGTATGTTTCTGGAAATGTGCTGCTTGGGTTTATAAAGATAAAGAAGGCAACATTAAGAAACTTATTGGTAATGACGAAGATCAGCATGCAAGAGGAAAACTTTGCCCTCGTGGAACAGGTGGTTTGGGAATGTACGAAGATGAAGATCGACTTAAAAAACCTTTGATTCGTAGAACCGATGCAAATGGAAAACAATATTATGAAGAGGCTGAATGGGATGTTGCTTTGGATTATATTGCCAATAAAATGAATAGTATTAAAAAAGACTATGGTAAAGAAAACATGGCTCTTTTTGTACATGGTGCTCCTGCCAAACATTTTGAATACTTATTTAAAGCATTTGGAAACGAAAATCATGCTGAGCCTGCTTATGCACAATGTGCTGGACCTCGTGAGGCAGGATTCTTTGCTACCTTTGGATCAGGAGTTGGCTCTCCGGAACCTGCTGATATGCAAAACTCAAAATGCATTGTCTTTATAGGTAATCATATTGGAGAAAATATGCATAACTCATTTGTGCAGGAAGTTTCTACCGCAATTGATAATGAAGCAAAAATAATTGTTGTTGATCCTAGATTATCTACCGTAGCCTCAAAAGCCACACATTGGCTAGCAATAAAGCCAGGAACAGATATGGCTCTATTATTATCATGGATGCATGTATTAATCTATGATAACATTTATGATAAAGAATATATTGACAAATATGCTTTTGGTTTTGAAGAACTAAAAGCACATGTTGCTAATTATACACCTGAATGGGCTGCTGGTATCACCACTATCAACCCAGAGCTGATACGTAAATCAGCTCATACAATGGCTGCTGCATCTCCTGCATCAGTTATTCACCCAGGTAGACATACTACATGGTATGGTGATGATACTCAGAGAGAAAGAGCAATGGCTATGATTAACGCACTACTTGGTGCTTATGGCCGAAGAGGTGGGATGTATATGGGAGTTAAGCAAAAACTACCTAAATATCCAGTACCTGCTTTCCCTCATCCACATTGGAGCTGGCAAGATATCACAAAACCAAAATTTAAGAATGCAGCTGTTGGTCTTACTAACGTATTAATAGAAGCTAGTCTTCCTGAGTTTGATAAGAAACATCAAATTAAAGGTTGGTTTATAGCAGGTACTAGTGTTATAAATACAATTCCTGACAGAATTAAGATGTTTAAAGCAATAGAAAACCAAGAACTAATTGTAGTTGTTGATACTATGCCAATGGAAATGACAGGTTATGCTGATGTAGTACTTCCAGAATCTACATACCTAGAACGTCATGACTATAGTAGAGCTGGTAAAAACAGAGTAGCACAAGTTGCATTCCGTATGCCTGCCGTTGAAGCCAAGTATGATTCAAAACCGGCATGGTGGATGGCTAAAGAACTTGGACATAGATTAGGATTAGAAAAATACTATCCATGGAAGAATCTTGAAGAGGTTCTTGACTGGCAATTTAAACAAGTGGGTTCTTCATTAGAAGAGATGAAGAAGATTGGTGTTAAAACCTTCCCTTCTACAGAACCAATTTACCTTTTACCTGGTGAGGATTACGAATTTAATACCAATACTGGTAAAATAGAACTATACTCTACAGATTTTGCAGAAAAAGGATATGATGCAATGCCCAAGTTTACTAGGCACGAATCTCCAGACCCTGGATTTTATCACTTAGTTTATGGTAGAGCTCCTATGCATACTTTTGGTAGAACACAAAATAATCCCTACCTATACGATTTATACGAAACTAACAGTATATGGATTAACCCACGAACTGCTAAATTATGGGGAATTGAAAACAACTCTAATATTTGGTTGAAAAACCAAGATGGAGTTATTAGTGAATTCTCTACAAAAGCAAGATTAACTGAGCGTATTCGTCCTGATTCAATTTATATGGTACATGGATTTGGCCATACAAACAAGAAACTATCTAGAGCTAGAGGTCGTGGAATTAATGATATTCCTTTAATTACCAAAATTAAAATTGATCCAATAATGGGTGGAACAGGAATGCGTAATAATTTTGTAACTTTTATATTAGAAGAACCTAGTAGAGAAGAAATAATTGCAGCTGCTGATTGGAAAGCTAATGCTGCTAAGAAAAAAGAAGCTTCGGAAAATAAAAAGAAGGAAACAGAGAAGAAAAGTGAAGCTAAAAAAGAACATACAAAGGAAACACACACTAAAGAGGAGGCTAAATCATGAGGTATGCAATGGCAATGGATACGAGAAAATGCGTCGGATGCTCCGATTGTGTAGTCGCGTGCCAAACAGAAAACAATGTCCCATTGGGGTTTTGTAGAGACTGGATAGTTGAAGCTGTAAAAGGCACCTATCCTGATACTGTACAAATGCATTTCAAATCAGAGCGTTGTATGCATTGCGAGAACACACCATGTGTACGTACTTGCCCTACTGGAGCAAGCCACGTTATTGAAGGTGGTATCGTAAAAGTAACACATGACGAATGTATTGGTTGTGGAGCATGTATTGAATCTTGCCCTTACGATGCACGTTATGTTCATCCAGAGGGTTATGTTGATAAATGTACTTTCTGCGATCACCGATTGGAACAAGGACTTAATACAGCATGTGTGGATGTTTGTCCTACAAGTTGTTTAATCTTTGGCGATTTAGATGATCCTAAAAGTGATGTATCTATCATATTAAAAGAAAAAGATTGGTACGTTCTAGCACCTGAAGCAGGAACAAATCCTCAATTATATTTTTTAAAGTAAAAACATAAATCAATATGGAAGAAATAATAAATGTAAGTGGCAGGGCAGTACCACATATATATCCTCATTTAGAAATATGGGGAGGCCCAATAGCGCTTTATCTGTTTTTTGGAGGACTCGCAGCAGGATTGCTATTTTTCTCTAGCTTCTTTTATCTAAAAGGCAAAGCTGACACTATGCCTATGACTGTAAAAGTTGCACCAATAATTGCACCTATCATCATTATTCTTGGACTAATGTTGTTATTATACGATTTACATCATATATTGTATTTCTGGCAATTATTCCTACATTTCAGAATTGAATCTCCTATGTCGTGGGGAGCTTGGACATTATCTGTGATAATGATACCTGCTATTCTATGGCCTTTGAGTTATCTTGATGATATTATTGAATACCTAAAAGAGAATAAATCCAATTGCAAAATGATAGGGCTTCTTGAATGGGCAAATAACCTTATTAAGAAACTACCAGTTTTGCCAACAATAATGGACCTCTTTATTAAGAACCGTGCATTAGTTGCATATGTTACAATAGGTTTATCAATTGTACTTGGTGTTTATACTGGTATTCTATTATCTGCATTTAACGCACGTCCATTATGGAATACTGCAATACTAGGACCTCTTTTCTTAACATCAGGGGTAAGTACAGCAGCTGCATTATTAATGTGGATGAGTAACGACCATAAAGAAAGATCTTTATATAGCAGAATTGACTTAATGTTAATTGCAATCGAGTTATTCTTTATAGTACATATGTTTATGGGTTTCCTTTCAAGTGGAATTGCGCAAGTAGAAGCTGCACAATTACTATTAGGCGGACCTTATACAGTTGTATTTTGGGTATTAGTAGTTGGTATGGGATTAGTACTTCCTGCAATATTAGAAATTATGGAACTTCGTGGATATCATATTCCAATAGCTATTCCTGCTTTCTTAATATTAATGGGAGGTTTACTATTTAGATTTATAATGGTATATGCTGGACAGGCATCAGGATTTCATATTCTTTAACCTTAAAATTCTTAATAATTATTATGGAAGATAAAAGCAAAAAATTTATGAACCCATACCTAGCAGGAATATTCATTGGAATATTTATGGTATTGGCATATTATTTCTCAGGAGAGGGACTTGGAGCCAGTGGCGCACTTAAGTCTGTAGTGGTTGCTACTGTAGATGCAGTAAACCACGATTATGCAAGCAATGCAAGCTTCTTTAAAGCTAGAGTTGGCGGGGAACATTCTCCTGCCAAAACATGGTTAGTTTTTGAAGTGCTAGGCGTTATTGTAGGAGCTATTATTTCGGCAGCTTTTGCTGGGCGATTAAAAATGGAAATAGGAAAAGCGCCTAAAATCACCAATAATAAACGACTAATCTATGCATTAATAGGTGGTGCATTATTTGGTATTGGATCGCAATTAGGTAGAGGATGTACATCAGGTATGGTAATGTCGGGAATGGGTGTTCTATCCCTAAGTGGCTTTATTGGACTTATTGCAATATTTGGCGGCGGTTATATTATCGCATATTTCTTTAGAAAACTTTGGATATAAACTTTTTAAAAATTAATAAACTATGGGACCATTATTTCCTCAGGAGCTAATAAGCGAAGAAATTAATATTTTAATTGGTTTTTTCATCGGCATAGGCTTTGGCTTCTTTTTAGAGGCTGCCGGATTTACTAATACACGAAAACTTGCTGGCGTATTTTATGGCTACGACTTTGTTGTATTAAAAGTATTCTTCTCAGCAGCTATTACTGCTGCTATAATTATGTTCTTTCTAAATCATTATGGAATTATGGACATAAACCTAACATTCTATCCGCAAACATACTGGATACCAACATTAATTGGTGGATTTATTATGGCTTTTGGATTTATTATTGGAGGCTTTTGCCCTGGAACAAGTATCTGTGCTGCTGTAACTGGTAAAATTGATGCAATGATCTTTGTTCTTGGCGCAATTATAGGTATCTTTGGATACGCATTTTCTTTTGACCTATTATGGAAAGACCTCCGTAATAGTGGAGCTATGGGAAGAGTAAATATTGCAGAATGGATGGGAATTAGTGATGGATTGTTTATTCTATTACTTACAATTATTGCTGCAGTAGCATTCTTTGCTGTTTCAATCATTCAAAAGAAGGTTGTAGCTAGTACTAATTATAAACTTTAAAAATTAGATTAAATGAACAAAATAAGTATACTTTTTGTCGTACTGCTAGTTATTGGAGCTTTTGGAGTATTCATTATCGATTCTACACAGAAAGAACCTTTTGAGAAAGTACAACCTTGCGATTTAATTGATATTATATCGCAAACAAACAAATATGTAACCACTGATGAGCTAGCTCGTAAAATGATGTCTGATGACCCAACTATCATGTTGATAGATTTAAGGACAAAAACAGAATTTGAGAAATATAGCCTATCTGGTGCAATCAATATTCCATTAGAAAACCTTGCTGACAAACAATACAAAGAGGTATTGGATCAAGATGTAAGAACTATTATCTTATATTCCAACAGCTCTGACTTAGCAGTTAAAGCATGGATGTTAACAAGCAGACTAACTTATAAGAATATTTACATTCTTAAAGGAGGTCTTAATAGGTGGGTAGAAACGATTCTAAAACCTAAAGAACCTAAAGAAACAGCTCTTAGAACAGAGTTTGAAATGTATAGTTTTAGAAAAGCTGCTAGTTATTATTTTGGTGGTGGATCAACTGTTGGAGAAACTGTTATTAAGAAAAAAACTAGTTTACCTATTAAACGTAAGAAAAAATCTGCAGCTGGTGGCGGTTGTGATTAATATATACATACTATGAAAAAATATCTTATAATAATAATAATAAGCATTATTGCCCTTACGTCATGTACTAAGGAGCAACGACGATTTAAACTCACTGTAGAAGAGGCTTCTAAGCAGGCTGTGGACCAAGCATATGTATTGTCTCCACAACTACTAGCTGATATCCTTTATTCTGGAAGTGATTTGGCTACGTATAAATTTATTGACCTTAGAAACCCTTCTAAATTTGAGAATGGTCATATTGAAGGAGCAATTAATATTCCTTTTAGAACGATGAATAAAAACAACAACTGTAAAACATTCATTGACCAAGGTAGAGTAAATATTATTTATGGAGAATCAACTGAACAGGCAATTTTTGCAGGTTTCTTTCTTCAGCAACTAGGGGTGAAAAACTATTTCATTATTTTAGGAAGTTATGATTTTATTAAAAATAATATTATTGATAACTATAATATATATTCTGCGCATTATAACCCTGAAATAGTTCAGTATGATTATGCTAAAATAGTTTCTGAGACTTCCGGCGCACAAAACTATTCTGCAAAAACTAAAAAACCTACAGGAACTGCTACTTTTAAACGTAAAAAGAAAAGTGCTGCTGGTGGTGGATGTGATTAATTAATAATAAATATTAAATAGATGAAAAACCTAAATAAATATATAGCATTTGTACTACTAATATCTGTAGTAGCAATTACATCGTGCTCTAGTGAACCTTTAGAAAGTAAGGCTGCAAAAATAGATATTCCTCAAATATCTAATCAATCAGAAGCCCTTCTAAACTTATTTACAAATAGTGGTGATTATATAAATGGTGTAGCCTCACCATACCTAATTAGTGCTGAAGATGTAAATGATTATAAAGAGAATTATCTACTTTTAGATACTCGCTTTCACGAAGATTATGTTAATGGACATATTGATGGAGCAATTAATGTTGACCGTGAGATGCTTATTGATTTCTTGAAATCAATAAATATATATCAGTATCACAAAGTTGTAATTATTGACAATACTGGTCAAGCTGCAGCATATATTACAAGCATGCTAAGGGCAATTGGCTATGGTTCAACTTATGCAATGAAGTACGGAATGAATGCTTGGAATAGTAAGATAACAAATCAGTGGAATAAAAACATTGGTAATAAATACGCCAATTATTTAACATCTGAGCCTACTAAGAAGAATAAAAAAGGAGCCTACCCTGCTATTAATACTAAAGGTAGAACGATTTCTGAAATCTTAGAAATAAGAGCTGAGAAAGAAATTGAATATAATTTTGCTATTACTATTGATAAGCTAATGGAGAATTACGAAGACTATTATGTAGTTAATTATGTTTCAGAAAGTAGGTATAATATTAAACATTTGAAAGCTTCCACTTGGTATCAACCAAAAAAGAGCATGAATATCAATAGCGACTTATCAACTCTACCTACCGATAAAAAAATAGTGGTATACTGTTATATTGGTCATCAAGGATCCTCTCTAGTTGCATATTTAAGGTTGCTAGGTTATGATGCTTATAGTTTAAGGTATGGAGTTAACAGCTTTATGTATAACTATTCTGTAAAGAACAAATGGCCTACATATAATGAGAAGGATGTTGTTATGAATTACGAATTAGTTTTAGGTGAAGTACCAAGTAAAGAAGTAAAAGCAAAAGCTAATAAAATAATTAATCCAGACCTTAACTTTAAACATCATGAGGTTGTACTCCCTGATCCAAGTGAAGTTTGTGATTAAAAAATCAAATAAAGAAAATTTAAAGAAGGGCATTGTTCCTTCTTTTTTTTGCTTCAAAATTTATAAAACACGCCATTAGAATAGCGTTATTTATATAACAATTTATATAACTATAACAACTTTTTATATTTTTATTATACTGTTTATCAGGGCATTTACGAATTATTTCATTACTAATTCAAAAATTACACTTTTATAATAAACAATTATTAAATAGCAAACTAACTTATATTACATTTCAAATTGTATCATCTTTATATAAGCTATTCAAAGCAGCTATGTTATAGAATTACATTTGATACTTTAATAACCCAAAAACAATCTGAAGTTTAACAAAATAAAACTGTTCAACTTCAGTACAATAATAATTGTAAATACTATTAGTATGAAAAAATTTATTCAAATACTATTGGTTATAATAATTCCAGAGATAATTATTTTCTCTCTAATTGCCACTTATAACCCCGATATAGTAACAATGCCCTTTGATAATTCTAAAATCCAGCGAGTTCAAAAGGATTCATTTCCTGCTGATCACTCTAAATTTGAAGAATTACAAAAAGATTTCAAAACAGGCCAAGAGGTCACTGAAGCTTGTATTGAATGCCATACCGAGAGAGGTAAGGAATTTATGCAGAATGAACACTGGAAATGGGTAAAGAAAGACACATCTATCACTGGTGAAATTCTAGAGTTAGGAAAAGAAAATGTTCCTAATAATTTCTGTATTGGAGTTAATTCAAACGAGAAATTATGCTCTAAATGCCATGCTGGATATGGTTATGGGGGTGAGAATTTTGACTTTACTGATCAAAACAATATTGATTGCCTAGCTTGTCATGATAATACAGGAACATACAAAAAAGGCAACGGTGGTGATCCTGCAGCAAGTGTAGATCTTGCTATGGTGGCTCAACATATTGGATTCCCAAACAAGGAGAATTGTGGTAGTTGTCATTATAAAGGTGGCGGAGGAAATAACGTTAAGCACGGTGATTTAGAAATTGCACTTAATAGTTGTTCAAGAGAAGTAGATGTACATATGAATAAAGACATTAATATACAATGTACAGAATGTCATACTACACATAACCATAATATTTCGGGTAATGTATATACTGTTTCTACATCAAATAAGAACAGAACAACATGTACTCAATGTCACACTACTACACCACACAAAAGTGTTACTCTTAATAATCATTTTGCACAAATAGCATGTCAAACATGTCATATTCCTACTTATGCTAAAGTTAATCCTACTAAAGTAGATTGGGATTGGTCAACAGCAGGAAAAATGAGAGATGGCAAGCCATATCATGAAGAGAGAGAGATTTCTGAGGATTCAATCTGGGAATATGGAAGTAAGCATGGAACAGGAATATTTGCTAAAAATTTAGAGCCCAATTATGTTTGGTTTAACGGCAATAGCGATATTCATATGTTTGACGATAGAATTACAGAATCCCCACTAGTTTTGAATAAATTATTAGGGTCTTATGACGACAATATTGCACCTTCAAATCCAGAGCATCCTTCTAAAATATATCCTGTTAAAATAATGAGAGGCAAGCAAATATATGATTACAACTATAAGACTCTTATTCAACCCCATACATTTGGACCTAAAGGTAGCGGAGCCTATTGGAGTGATTTTGACTGGAATGAATCTGCTAGAACAGGAATGAATAAACTTGGAAAACCTTATAGTGGTAAATTTGATTTTGTTGCTACCGAAAGCTATTGGCTATTAAACCATATGGTATCGCCAAAAGAAGAATCTCTATCATGCGAAAACTGCCATAGTAGAGATAGTAGACTTGCCAAACTTGACGGATTTTACCTTCCGGGCAGAGATAAGAATAACTATATTGAAATTGGTGGAATACTATTTATTATAATTACTGTATTAGGAGTTATAGCGCATTCAACTCTACGAATTTTATCGAAGAAAAAACATATCTAATTAAAGAAAAAATACGACAATGAAAAAAGTATATATATATAGACGGTTTGAAAGATTTTGGCACTGGACACAAACACTTATCATTCTAACATTAGCACTAACAGGATTTGAAGTTCATGGGTCATATAATCTTATGGGATTCGAAAAAGCTGTTATGATTCACGATAATGCAGCATATACATATATGGCATTATTACTATTAATTTTCTTTTGGTTATTTATTACTGGAGAGTGGAGAATGTATATGCCAACAAAAAAGAAAATATTTGAACAAGTAAAATACTATGTTCATGGTATTTTTAATGATGAGGAACACCCTACTCATAAAACTATGTTTAATAAGTTTAATCCTTTACAAAAAGCAACATATTTTGGCTTAGAGTTTATTATTATACCATTAATGGTCGTATCTGGCTTCTTATATATTTACTTTGCTGATTCACTATTAGGTCATAATGGATATGCACTAGAGCCTGTTGCTTACATTCATGTAGGTGGAGCCTTTATTCTTGTTGGCTTTATTATAGCGCACGTATATCTAACTACCACTGGCTATAAACCACTATCTGCAGTTAAAGCAATGATTACAGGTTGGGAAGAGATGTCTGACGAAGAAGCAGAAGTTGCTGTAAGAGCAAATATTCATATGTTAATGCGTTTTTCGCAACGTAAAATCATGAATGCAGAAGGAGTAGAAGACGATACATTATTTGACGAATCTTTAAGCCAAGAAATTGATCATACTAAAGCTATGATGATTGATTTTCAGAAAAAACTTAAGGAATCTAATGTTGGTTATTTCAAAATAGATATTAATGGAAATTATGTTGAGGTAAATGATGTGTGGTTAAAACTATACTCTACTACAGATATTGGAAACCCAGTTGGCAAACATATGGGGCTTAATAGAACAGAGGAAGATAAGAAATCTGTCGATAAAATTTTTAATAAGATTTTACAAGGAAAAACAGTTACTGGCAACCTTGTTGGGCGATATAATTCTGATGGAAGTGTTAGCTATCATACAATATCTGCTAGTCCAACATACGAAAATAATAAAGTATCAGGATTAGAAGGTTATATTATTGATAAACCTGAATAATTTTCCACAAAAAAAATGCAAAAGAAGCTATCTCAAAAGGATAGCTTCTTTTTTTGCGCAAAACATAAGTACCTCTATATATTAGCTTTAAGAAAATACAGTCTAAATCTACTATAATAAACTAACATTTCTCATAAAATTATATATAAAAAGTCTAAGAGCTAAATAACAACTGTCATTTACTGTTTGCATAATAACACTGTTATCGTATTATCTTTGATGTGAAATTAATAACAATAAACATATGAAACGAATATTATACATTTTTTCTATTGTGATTATCCCACAATTTATCGTGTATATGATTATTACTCGAACAGATAATCAATGCATAGTAAATAAGGAAGAAACAACAGAAATCAAATTAGAGAACTACACTAGGAAGGCCGACAAAATTATTATGACTGTTGCTGATCACTCAAAATTTGAGATATTACAGCAGGAATTTGAAAGGCCACAAGATGTAACATTGGCATGCTTAAGTTGCCATACAGAAAGACATCATGAACTTATGGCCAACGCACACTGGACATGGGACCGAACCGAGAAACTTGCCGGCAGAGACTCTGTGGTGACTTTAGGAAAAACAAACATCCTAAATAATTTCTGTATCGGAATTAATGGAAGTGAAAAAACTTGTGTTCGATGCCATATAGGTTATGGATGGGGAGACAAAGATTTTGATTTCACTAAGAAAGAGAACATCGATTGTTTAGTTTGTCATGACCAAAGTGGGCTTTATAAAAAAGGCAAAGGAGTTAGTGGAATGCCAGAGGAGGGTCTAAATTATAATATTATTTCTCAAAGCGTTGGTTCTCCAAAAAGGGAGAATTGTGGTATTTGTCACTATTGGGGTGGCGGTGGAAATAACGTAAAACATGGCGACCTTGATAAGGCTATGAACTCTTGCTCTAAAGATATAGATGTACATATGGCTATTGATGGAGAAGACATGAGCTGTGTGGACTGTCATACTACAGAGAACCACGTTATGAAAGGTAAGCTTTACGCTTTATCTTCGGAAAACAAAAACAGAGCAACTTGTACATTGTGTCATACTGCTGCACCTCATAATGATGAGGTTCTAAATAAGCATGGAGACAGAATTGCTTGTCAAACATGTCATATACCAGAATATGCAAAAGCAAATTCTACAAAAATGGTTTGGGATTGGAGTACTGCTGGAAGACTTAATGAGGATAGCAGTCAAATTCATGAAGCTGATGCCGATGGAAATCATAATTACCTAAGTATAAAAGGAACATTTGTTTATGACGACCATGTGAAGCCAGAATATATGTGGTTTAATGGATTAGCTGATCATATACTAATTACAGACAGTATTATAGATATACCTATACAAATGAACACCTTAATGGGCTCATACAATGACAAAGGTGCAAACTGCGAATCTAATACATGTTCCAAAATATGGCCAGTAAAAGTTCATAGAGGAAAACAACCTTGGGATCCTGTTTTTAGAAAACTAGTACAGCCAAAATTATGGTCAGCAAATAAAGGCGACAGTGCATATTGGGTTGATTTTGATTGGGACAAAGCTATTGTAGCAGGAATGAAATATACAGGACTTCCTTATAGTGGTACTTATGACTTTGTAGAAACAGAGATGTATTGGCCATTAAATCACCAAGTATCTTCTGCCGACAAATCGTTGAAATGCGTTGATTGTCACACAAGTAGTGAAGATGGTAGATTGGCTGAACTTAAAGGATTCTACTTACCAGGCAGAGATCATTATGATTTCATAGAATATATAGGAATCCTATTAGTATTACTAACAGCTGCCGGTGTAACTATACATGGTGGAATTAGAATAATATTAAGAAAGAATTGCTTACATAAGAAAGAAGAATAAACTCAATATAAATTGAAATAGACATACAATAATTACATAATTCAATTTAAATAATTAGAAATAATGAAAGTATATATATATAAAGGATTTGAGAGGTTTTGGCATTGGACCCAAGTT
>JAOZSY010000078.1 GCA_029939445.1 Bacteroidales bacterium | reverse complement strand
TCGGACCATTGCCACGCACCACCAATCTGTTTCTAAATATATAGGTAATTTTCAATATCAATATTTGATTGGAGCACGCAATCAATGGTGTCAGTATTGTGTATTTCATACGAACCTAATTCATAATTGAGATACCAAACTATAGCTTCTTCATATCTTATGCTACTATTATTCATATTTAGCTTCAATTCTATGAACACCAACAGAATAATCTTTAAATATTAAGGAATAAATATATTCAAAGTGCTCCTTATTATTTACAAAATCAAGATTATTGGTATCAATTATTAAAATTCTAAGATTATTTTGCTGTTTTATAAATTCAAAATAGCTATTCTGAATTTTTTCTAAGTATTCATCCTTAATTTCTAGCTCATAATCTCTACCTCTCTTTTTGATATTGCTTTGTAAAGTGTCTACATTAGCATACAAATAAACCAAAAGGTCAGGCTTTATAAGGCTTTGATTTATAATTTCAAATAATGTATTATATAGCTTGAACTCATCAGTTTGCAATGTTTTGCGAGAGAATATTAGAGATTTATTAATAAAATAATCGGCAATAGTAAATGTTTTGAACATATCTTTAGAAGCAAGCTTATCTTTAAGCTGCTGAAATCGCTCAGCAAGAAATGATAATTCTAAAGGAAATGCAAATCGCTCAGGATCTTTATAAAATTTAGGGAGAAAGCTATTATCCTCAAACTCCTCAAGAATTAATTTGGCATTACATTTTTCTGCAATAAGTTTAGCTAAGGAGGTTTTTCCTGCGCCAATATTGCCTTCTATTGCTATAAACTGGTATGTATTATCTATATTAGTCATTCTTATATTGCCATACTTTTACAGTGTCATTACATTCATTTAATAGTTCTTTTATGCTTTTCTCTAAAACTGGATGATTAAAATTTGGAACAATATTCATCAGGCAAATTAGAGTAAACATTCTTTCGTGTAAACGGGGGTGAGGTATAATTAAATTCTCTGTTTTTATAATCTCAGAATTATAAAACAAAATATCAATATCCATTTTTCTAGAAGCGTAAGCATTACTTTGCTTCTTTCTTCCTGTTTGCACTTCAATCGCCTGTGTGAGTTTTAAAATTTCTAAAGCATCTTTTTCAGTTTCTAATTCTATACATATATTTAAGAAATTGTTCTCACTTTCGAAACCCCAAGCTTCACTTTCATATATTTCTGATTTGGAAACAATATTTCCTAACTTATTAATTTCTAGCAAAGAGTCCCTAATTAACTCACTTCTATTACCCATATTTCCACCAAGAAGCAAAACTACTTTATTCATAGATTTTCTTATTAAGTAGTGAAATAATTCTTTTGCTCATATTATTGAAAAAGCGTTTATTGCCAAATGCAACAACCCATTGTACACCTTTTACCGCATTGGTAATAAAAATTTCTTCTGCTGCTTCCAAATTAGCCTCAGTAAGCGAAGTTTCGATTATAGGAATATTATTTTCGGCAACAATTTTAAGCACCATCTGACGCATTATTCCATCTAGTATTCCATCACCTATTTGTGGTGTGTATAAATTCCCGTTAATTACGGCAAATATATTTGAGCTACTAGTTTCAGTAATATTATTAGAAGTATTTATTAAAATAGCATCGTCCCATTTATTTTCTCTTGCATCCAATGCCGCTATTACCATTTCTTGCTTTGCAATGGTTTTTACTTTCGAAAAAATACTCTTATGTTGTTTTATCTTAGTTGTAATCCCAATATGTAGGCCTTTGGTATTAAGAGTATACTCATTATTCTCTAATGGAGTAACTTCCAATATATAATCGCAGTCATTGGTATCAGGTAGGTATAAGCCACCATCTTTTCTAAATACTTGCAAGCGGACTCTTGCAGCAGATTCAATACCATTTGCTTTTATAAGTTCTCTAGTCTTATCAATTAGCTGTTGTTTGTCTGGTAGATTAGAAGTTTCAATCTGTAATAACTTCATACCTTCAAGCAACCTATTATAATGTAGGTCGAGAAACATGATTTTATTATTGGTAAAAAACATACTTTCAAATAAGCCATCAGCATAGCGAAAAGCTCTGTTTTTTATGCTAATACCATCATCTATATTACGCATCTCTCCAGAAAAAATATAATATTGCATCTAATTGAAATTTAAGTGTGCAAAGTTAGTAAAATAAGTAATTATTAATTCTTATTTTTCACTCTTCATTCTTAATTCATTATTCTCTATTATTCCCCTTCTTTAATTCTTTGCAAATGACAAAAAGCTAGTTCTCCAGTTTCTTCATTACGTAAATGAAGCCCATTTCCTTCGCAGTATTCATACTCTTTACAATCAGCACAAATGCCAGTTTTGGTCCAGCTACGGTCTCTAAAAATCTGGTATTTATTTTCCCATACTTCAGCAATATTATCTTTGTAAATATTGCCTTGCTTATAATTCTCGCGTAAGTTAGGGCAGGCTGATATTGAGCCATCGGCAAGTATTGATCCGATATTTATTCCTGCTTGGCAGAAGAAAAAATCGTCTCTTACTTCTTTTTCGTAGTTTCCTAAAAATCCTTCGCAGCCATAACTCATATCAATTTTGCCTTCCTTACGAGTTTGGGCAATGAAATCAAATAAGGCTTTAAATTGCTGTGGGTTAAGTTGCAATAAATCGTTTACCTTGGCTCTACCAATGGGAAAGATGGTGAAAACACGCCATTCTTTTATGCCAATTTCTATAAGTAAGTTTTTAAGTTCATTTAGTTCATCAAAGTTCTGAGTATTTATACAGCTTACTACATCATATTTAAGATTCTCTACTTGTGGTAATAGCTTTACTGCAGATATTACTTTATCAAAACTGTGCTTATTGTTTCTGAGCCAGTTATGAGAATCATTAAGACCATCTAGGCTAATAGTTATAGCGCGCATACCAGCATTCAAAAGACTATTTAAGCGTTCCTTGCTAAGTAGCATTCCGTTAGTAACAATGCCCCAAGGGAATCCCCTTTTATATAGTTCACGACCTGCATCCTCAATATCTTTACGTAATAACACCTCGCCACCAGTAATAGCAATCATTGTATTATTGGGATCAACTATGTCTTTAAGTTTATCAATTGCGCCAATAAAATCAGTAATGGGCATATCTGGTACATGAGCATCTTTCTTGCAATCACTACCACAATGTAAGCAGTTTAGATTACATCTAAGAGTGCATTCCCAGAAAATATAATTGAGTTTATGAAGTTTTGTGGCATTTTTCTTATACTGTTTGTATAGCTTGAGCCCGATTCGTTTTTTAATGGAAATATCTGCTACAGACATTATTTCTTATCTAATTCTATATTAAGCTCTTGGCTTGCTTCTCCTTCATACCAATTACCATCGCCATTAGTGTATTCAGGATTTTTAAATTCCACAACGGTATCTAAATTATGAAAATTGCCATTTGTTGCTCCATCAATATCTGCAAACTCAATATCTATTTTTTGATTTCCAGGGAAGCCATAGTTATCCACGATATTGTAGTTTCCACTATTATCAGTAAATGCTGTATCTCCTTTCATTACTACTCTAATATTTTTAATAGGAGTATTATCAGTACTATTGGTAACATTACCATTTACAATATACTTAGCTGAAGGTACACCATATTCAGCAACAGGGTCAATGCCTATTTTTTCGCATGATGATGTCAATCCCAATATTCCTAGAAGGCTTAATATTATTGCATTGTATGCAGAATAGTACTTTATTTTTACTTTTTTCATTATTGAATACCATTTGAATAGAATTGTACACTCACAAAGATACAAATAAATATTGAATTAGTAGTAGTGGTGAATGTGTATTTTATCACTTTATATACCTCGTAATTAATAAATAAGTGAAATAAATAATAGTATATTTGTATGAAACTATACTTTATGAAAAACATTGAATTAAAACGAGTTTTTGATTTTATTGAAACTATTGAGAAAAATAATAACCGTGAATGGTATACTGGTAATAAATCTTTTTATTTGGATGCAAAGAATGATTTTGAAGAATTTTTAGAGTTTATAGCTAATCAACTTGAAATTATAGATCCAAATTTTCACTTTACAAAAGCTAAAGATTATACCTTTAGAATATACCGCGATGTACGTTTCTCTAAGAATAAGGCTCCTTACAAAAATCATTTTGGAGCTTTCTTAGCTAATGGTGGCCGTAAGTCGCCAATGGCAGGTTATTATCTTCATTTAGAGCCTGGCGCCTCATTTATTGGTGGTGGCGTATATCGCCCAGATAAGGATTATCTGAAAGCCATTAGGCAAGAGATGTATTACTCATATAAGGATTATGAAAAAATAGTTCTTAATGATGAGTTTAATAAATATTTCCCTACGCTAATGCCTGATAAATTAAAAACTGGCCCTAGAGATTTCCCAAAGAATTGTGATGCAATAGAATGGCTGAAATATAAGAGTTTTGCTGTGGGGCATTCAATTTCTAAAGAGGAAATAGTATCAGCTAATTTTGCAAAGGAAGTTATTAATGGCTTTAGTACTCTTAAACCAATGAATGATTTTCTGAATAATGCTATACTTGAAAATGTAAAGTAAGGTTTATTATTCCAATCACAATTCATCTACGGGCAAGATACCCGAGATGCATTTACATGTAACACGGCCTTCTAGGCCGTAGTTATTTCATTTTATAACATAATCCTATAAAAAAATCTACGGGCAAGATGCCCGTGATACACTTCAAATCTACGGGGGAATATGCCCGAAATGCATTTTTCTGTAACACGGTCTTCCAGACCGTAGTTATTATAAGGTATAAATGTAATTCCAATAAATCTACGGGCAAGATGCCCGTGATACATTTCCCAAAACACAAAAAAGCCCCAACAGATATTAAATCCATTGGGGCTTTGATATTATAATTTATTATAATCTATTTATTAGCATCAACCATTGTCATACTAGCATATTCGCCAGAGTCTAATTTGCTTTTTACAGCTTTAAATGCTTCAATAGTATAATTTACATCTTCTATAGTATGTATTGCTGTTGGTATTAGGCGCAATAGAATTTCACCTTTTGGAATAACAGGGTATACTACTACCGAGCAAAATACATCATGTTTTTCGCGAAGGTCAAAGATTAGGTTTGTAGCTTCAGGAACTCCACCTTCTAGATAAACAGGAGTTACAGGAGAATTTGTAATACCAATATTAAAGCCATTTTCCTTAAGACCTTTCTGTAATGCATTGGCTACATTCCATAATTGCTCTCTAAGCTCAGGCATAGTGCGCAACATCTCTAGACGCTTTATAGCACCTTTTACCATTGGCATTGGCAATGATTTTGCAAAAATTTGAGAACGCATATTATACATTAAAAAATCGATAATTTTTTCGTCACCAGAAATAAATGCTCCAATACCTGCCATTGATTTGGCAAATGTACTAAAGTATAAATCTATTTTATCTTGAACTCCAAAATGTTCCCCAGCACCAAAACCAGTATCACCCATAGTACCAAAGCCATGAGCATCGTCAACTAGCATACGAAAATCAAACTTACTCTTCAATGCCGATAGCTCATCAAGCTTACCCATATCACCAGCCATGCCAAATACACCTTCGGTAATTAGTAGAATACCACCGCCAGTTTCCTCAACACGCTTTGTAGCAAAACCGAGCATTTTCTCAGCTCTTACAATATCATTATGTGGATAAACAAAACTTTTTCCACCTTTAGCCTTATGCAAAAAGATACCATCCATAATACTCGCATGGCATTCTGAATCATAAACCACTACATCGTTACGGTCAACCATAGAATCAATAATTGACATAATACCTTGATAACCATAGTTTAGTAGAAAAGTTTTCTCTTTTTGAACAAAGTCTGTTAGATTATTCTCTAACTCTTCGTGAAATTTAGTTTGACCCGACATCATTCTTGCGCCCATAGGATAAGCCATTCCGAATTCTGCTGCTGCTTCAGCATCAGCTTTTCTTACTTCAGGGTGATTAGCTAAGCCAATATAATTATTCAAACTCCAAACTAATTTTTCTTTACCACGAAACATCATTCTTGATGATATTTCTCCTTCTAACTTAGGAAAAGCAAAATAACCATGAGCTTCTTTCTGATATTTTCCTAGGCTTCCAGGACGATCGAGTACTTTTTTAAATAAATCCACTTTTATATGTTTTAAATATTATTATAATCAAAAATTAAACAGCAAATGTACTAAAAATATGCATTTGCAGATATAGATTATTTGATGCTGATATTCTTATTACTAATACCAATAATAATCTACTTATTATAATTTCTTGCTCCAAAAATAGAGCTGCCAATTCTAACTAATGTGCTCCCTTCCTGCACTGCAATTTGGTAGTCGTTTGACATGCCCATTGATATTTCGCGATAGAAAATATCATCAAGAAAGAACTTATATTTTACACTTTGAAATATATTTAATAGGTGTTGAAACTCAGCTCTAATTAATTCAGTATCAAAGGTGTTGCTTGCCATTCCCATAATGCCAGTAATCTTAATGTTTTTCATTGCCTTATATTCGTCAGAAGATAAAAGCTCTGCAGCTTCTTTAATATCAAGACCAAACTTAGTTTCCTCACTAGCAATATGAAACTGCAGTAAGCAGGAGATTATTCTATCATTTTTCAAGGCTTCCTTATTAATCTCTTTTAGCAATCGCAAACTATCCACAGCATGAATTAGCTTTACGAAAGGAGCAATGTATTTCACTTTATTGCGCTGCAAATGGCCAATAAAGTGCCAATGTATATTATCAGGAAGAGCTTCTGCTTTTTCCTGCAATTCGATAGCTTTATTTTCGCCAAAAATCCTATGTCCTGCATCATAGGCAGTTTGGATATCCTCAATAGGTTTGGTTTTCGAAACAGCTACAAGGCGCACTTGCTCTGGTAGTTGACCTTTTATACTTGCAATTTTATCTCCAATATCACTCATATGTATAATATGTTCATTAAAAATGCAAAGTTATATAAGAATGTATTATTAACAAATTTATATTTGCATATCTTTCTTTTATTTTAATATTATGGTATAAAATTTAAATGAAAGAGGAATTATTCTAATAATATATATACAAAACAATAATTGTAAATGTTTGAAATAAGTTCCATTTATAGCTTATGGTGGATGTTGCCAGTAATTATACTGAGTATTGCATTATCAGCATTATTATATTTCAAAAATTCCAAGGAAGAATTTTCCAATTGGGTAAATTTTCTTTTAGCATCATTTCGATTTATAGTTTTTTCAGTTTTAGGTTTTTTATTATTGTCACCATTATTAATTAGCTGGCAAACTAAGGTAGAAAAAGCTAAAATAATTATAGTTACGGATGATTCTAAGTCAATGACACTTTGGGGCGAACAAGATAAGCTAAAGGAGTATAATAACTCGATATTAGAAAAACTAAATAAGGGCTTTAGTGAAAAATTTGACATAATAAATTACTCCTTTGGAAATAATATTAAAATAAAGACTGAAGAAAACACATATTCAAATTTACGTACAAACATAAATGGAGCAATAAAATCAATATCAGAAAAGTATAAGTATAATAATATTGGAGCAATAGTATTTCTTAGCGATGGAATATATAATGTAGGAAATAACCCTATTTATTCCATAAAATATTCCAAATTTCCAGTTTATACACTTGGTTTTGGAGATACTATTATGCATCACGATATTGCCATTGAGAAAGTTCTTGTAAATAAAACAGTTTTTATAAAGAATAAATTTCCAATGGAAGTTAGTGTTTCTGCAAAAATGCTAAAAGGAAAGAAATCTAAGCTAATTGTTACTTCCAATGGCAAAACCATACATACTTATGTGTTAAACTTTGATAGCAATAATGATTTTCTGAAACATAGATTTTTTATTGAAGAGAAAAATTCTGGTTTTAAAACCTATAAAATATACATTCAGGAAATTGATAACGAAAGGAATATTCTAAATAATATAGCAAGAGCTAATGTAGAAGTATTAGGAAGTAAGAAAAAGGTTTTATTGCTTTACACGAGCCCTCATCCCGATGTTGCAGCATTGCAACATAGTATTAAGAAGAGTGAGGAATATGAATTGGAAATAAGTAATGTCTATAAATTTAAAAAAGATATTAAGGATTACTCTCTTATTATAATGCATCAAATTCCAGATAATAATGTGAGAAGTGTAAGCATAATTAATAAGATGAAAATTGAAGGTATACCTGCTTTATGGATTCTGGGAGCAAAGAGTGGTATACATTTCTTTAATGCAATGAAAGCAGGAATTAGTATTGAGAGTAAAAAACAGTCTTTTATAGAGTCCACATCTATAGTAAATACGGACTTTGCTGAATTTGTTATTCCAAAAAATTTAGCAAATCAAATATCATTATATCCTCCATTATACTCACCTTATGGAAGGTATAAAACATATAATTCCATACGAACAATATTTTACCAACAAATAGGATCGGTTGCCACAAAATATCCTCAGGTTTGTATTTCAGAAAATAGTGGTAAACGTAGTGCCTTTATATTAGGAGAAGGAATATGGCGTTGGCGTTTGTATGATTTTATGGAAAATAATTCTCATATAAATTTTGACAGTTTTATTCTCAAGCTAATACGTTATGTGTCTATTCAGAAAAATATTAAACGCTTTGACGTACAACATAAGGCTCAGTATAAAGAGTTTGATGATGTGGTGTTTAACGCCCAATTCTATAATGCATCATACGAAGCATTAAATAATGTTGTGATAGATTTAGTAATTAGTAATCAGGATTCCAATAAATATAACTTCTCTTTTTCTAATGATGGTCATTTATATTCTGTGTCGGCTGGGCGATTACCTAGGGGAGAGTATACTTATAAGGCTGTAGTAAAATATAATAACAAAAAATTTATTAAGCGAGGAAAGTTTTATGTAGATGGCGTTGAACTTGAAGGGACTAATTTATTGGCAAATCATGATTTATTACGCAAAATGGCTTTAAAATCAAATGCAGAATTCTATATTTCTGATAATTATAAATATTTGATTGATGATATTAATAATCGTGAAGATATTGTAAATATTGAAACTCAGACTTTAGAATATAAAGACATGATTAATTATCCAATAATTATGATTCTACTTATTTTAATAATGTCAGTAGAGTGGTTTATCAGAAAACAAATGGGTAGTTATTAATATTTTCCAATTAATCAATTGTATTCATCAAATCAGCAAACTTATATCTATAATCTAAATGCCTAGTAATAGTTTTGGATACATCTATATTTATTACTCCAGTTGTTTTTAAACTATGAAGTTCACCAAGGCCTATTGGTGTATGTTGATGCTCATAATTATCATAGATAAATCTAAGTGCATGATCATTTTCTGAGAAAAAATTATGAACACCAATACCCTTATTTCCAATTACCTTAATAAATCTCTTTTCTGAGCATGTAGCTCCAAAAAGGTAAATTCTATCAACTAATTTTCTAGTTGTCATTTCTAGGGCTGTAAATAGGGCGTTAGAACCTGTGTTTAAGCAGATTGCAACAATCTCCTTATTGGGATTAGCTTTCCTAATATTATAGAGCTCTACTGATAATTTCCTTCCCAAATTCTTCATGTCAACCTTTAGCTGTTGCCATTCATTGGCAAAGGCATCGGTATCATATCGTGGCTTTAGCTCTAATTTATGATCTATTATTGGCAAAGTTAAATTTAGTTCTTTCAAATATTTAAGCTCCCAATCGAAAATAGAAATCCCAATTGAGCTGTTATTAGTTTTAATACTGCTTAATAGTTTTAGCCAATCATTATTGTAACTTTCCGATTTTGAATCAAAAAAACCTGGAAAAAATACTAGTTGTGTATCGCCATCTCCTTGAATTATATTTTTTAATAAAGGTTCCTTAGTATTTTTTGCATTTATAAAATCATCAAATCTTTCTATATCTTGTTTTACTACTTTAATAACCCAATTAAGAATCATATTGTCGTCGGCATATCCTATACCAGGTATTGAATCAGGAATTAAATCAACATCAGAAATAAGATAGTTTAATCCAAAAATTATCCAATTTTTAGAAGTAGCACTTATAGGGAAGTCGTGATTTTCAAGCATTGAAGCTAGTAATTCAGCCTTTTCTATCAGTCCTTTTAGCTTGCTATTATCTTTTTTCTTTAATAGGTCTATTTCTTTTTGAATGCGGTTCTTTACCTTTGTTTCATCTTTAACGTTTATTTTGTTAACCCGTTCTTGATATTTTTCCTTATGCTTCTCTGATAATTCCTTCATGATCAGTTAATATTATATATTTATTTAGTTTCTTAATTTTTAAAAAGAATAAATGAAATTTGTGATTTCTATATTACCCCAAATATACGATTATTTTTTCAATTGAAGAAAAAAAATTAAATTTGCGCTTTAAAATATATAAAACGGAAAATAATGATACTTATAATATCTCCAGCTAAAAATATAAATGAAAGTATAGACTTCAATTCAGAAAGCCTTTCAGCTACTCGTTTTGACTCTTATTCGAAAGCATTGCTAAAGAAAATGAAAACAGTAGATGTTAATGAATTGATGTCGTTAATGAAAATTAGTGAAAATCTAGCACAATTAAATTATCAAAGATATCAGCAAATGGAATATCCATTTGCTGACTATAAGCTATTGCCGGCACTATTGGCTTTCAATGGAGCAGTTTTTCAATCTATGAATGCAAAACTTTTTTCTGAAGAGGAGTGGAGCTTTGCACAAGAAAAACTTAGGATATTATCTGGTTTTTATGGGCTGTTGCGACCATTAGATGGTATTTTGCCTTATAGATTAGAGATGGGAACTAAGCTCCAAATAGGAAATAATAAAAATCTATATAGCTTTTGGGGTAATAAGATAAAAGAACAATTGCAGAGCGATATAAATGATAATGGTGATGATGTATTAATAAATCTTGCTTCAAATGAGTATTATAAAGCTGTTGTG
>JAOZSY010000077.1 GCA_029939445.1 Bacteroidales bacterium | reverse complement strand
AGCCCAATAGAACCGAGCTCGAATTTTACGAAGGCGCAAAAGTAGTCTTTTAATTAAACTAAAAAAGTATTTTATGAATAATTATGAAATAATTGATTATTAGCTATTTGCAGGCAATCTTACAACCTTTATGGCTTTTGACTAAATACTACTAAGGATTATAACTGCAGTTTTCAAAAATAATCGCAAAAGAAAAGACCAAGAAAATAATATTTTCTTGGTCTTTTCTTTTATGCTAAGGACATATTATTTAAACAAAAAACCAACCTTTAAACCTGCAGTGAAACTAAATGGAACATCCATATCAACTATAGTATTACTATAATAATAATTAATATTATCATTATTTGTATATCCATATCCACCGCCAAAATAAAAATCAATTAAAAACGAATTACTATAAACAATCTGTTTTCCGGTAATAAGTAAAACTGAGATAGATGTTGCATTTGTTTTAGTATAATTACCCGTTTGATAATTATGTTCATGAGTACTAAAAGAATTAAAGATTAATTCAGGCTTAATATAAGAACCTTTTAATAAATGAGAATACTTTAGTTTTCTAACGTAGAAATCTGGCGTTCTCATAAATTTATAACCTGCTCTAAGTATAATACCATTGTCTTGTTCTCCAGTATTTTCATTACCATAAATATAACCAATACCAAACTCCATGCTTCTTCCAGGGCTAATGCTCTTTTCGTAAGCAAAAGATATATTCCCCATTATTGGAGACATGAAATGAATTTTTATAGCATTCTTTTTGTTGTCAGTATAATTTTCAGGGTTGTCCATCTCCGAAGTAAAAGGTATTTCTTTACCCCCATTTAATACAATTTTTCTAACCTTTTCTACATCAATAGTAAATATTAAGTCACTAGGATAGTCTTTTAGTTTATACTTAATTTCTTCAGTACCTATCTCTGTAATTTTACAATAAATGGTATCGCTATTTGTTTTTATAATGCGATCCTGAGAAATGGCATTAATGGAGAATAGCATACTCGCTAGAATTATTAAAATGTTAAGTGTTTTCATATTCTTTGTTTTTTTATACCTCTGATCAAATCTTTAATGTCAATTAATAATAATTATTACTACAAAGATAGTTAATTATTACCTAATAAATCATAATTATTTGTTATAACAATAAGTTTCAAAAGCCAAGCATTACTATTCTATATCCTTGGCTTATTAATTACTTTAAACACAAATAACCATATTAAATCATAATTCCCAAATAATAATACAGTTTTTATAATAAACAATAAAAACTATATACTACTTTATATTAGTTATATATCCGACAATAAACGACAACAAACGAATGTTAAACGTAAGTAATTATTTATTAACCAAGTAAAGGATTGCAGTGTATATACTTTTGCCTCGTCAAATCAACCAAATAGGTAGAGCGACAAAACAAATTATTAACTTTTAAACAAATATTATTATGAAAAACTTACGCAACTCAGTAACATTAATTGGCCACCTAGGCGACACTCCTGAATTTAAAGAATTAGATAATGGAACAACATTAGCAAAATTTGCAATTGCTACAGACGAAAGCTATAAGAATAAAAGTGGTGAGAAAGTAGATGCAACAGAATGGCATAACCTAATTGTATGGGGAGCACAAGCAAAGACTGTACGTGATTACCTAAAAAAAGGATCGAAGGTAATGATTGAAGGTCGCCTTACTACCGAAACTTGGGACAATAAAGAAGGTGTTAAACAATATCGCAGTCAGATTGTAGTAAATGATTTTTTGATGCTAGACAAAAAACAATCATAAGTAATAAGCAATTTTAAAAATAATAATCTTAATAATTAATAACAAATAAAATCTAGAAAAACATGAAAAACCTACGCAACTCAGTAAACCTAATTGGACATATTGGAGATACTCCAGAATACAAAGAATTATCAAACGGAAGCCAACTTGCAAAATTTGCAATTGCTACAGACGAAAGCTATAAAACAAAAGATGGTAAGAAAATTGAAGCAACACAGTGGCATAATATTGTAGTATGGGGTGCTCAAGCAAAAACCGTAAGAGATTACTTAAAAAAAGGATCGCAAGTAATGATTGAAGGCCGCCTTACTACAAATATATGGGAAGACAAGGACAATAAGAAGCACTACCGTACAGAGATTATTACCAATGATTTTCTAATGCTCGACAAAAAACAAAAATCGGCATAGATAAAAGTACCGAATAATAATCAGAGTAAAAACTCATATTACTTACTAATAAAATCATAATCATGAAAAACTTACGCAATACAGTAAAACTAATTGGACATTTGGGGAATGAGCCAACAATCAAAAAGTTTAAGAATGGAAGCCAAAAAGCAATTCTAATACTTGCCACCAATGAGAGTTATAAAAAACTAAATGGTGAATATAAAATCACCACACAATGGCATACACTAATTGTAAAAGATGCCCTTGTGGATATTGTAGAGAAGTATGTGAAGAAAGGAATGCAACTTTCGATTAATGGTAGATTAATCAGCAAAAGCTGGAAAGATAAAACTGGTAAATCTAATTATAGAACAGAAATTGAAGTTAGTGAACTTCTTATGCTCAACCAAATGATTGCTTAATCAATAAATGTTCTAATAATATAAGGGAGATATGGATAATAATCTATATCTCCCTTTTTCTTTTTTGTGTAAATTTTATGCAATTTGTGGATGCTTAAATATTAATTGGAAGTTTGTTCCTCAATTCTATTCCTAATGGGCTAACTTCTGCTTGTATCGGAAAAATCTCCACCCCTTGGTCTATTGCTCTTTGCAATGCTTCTGCATATTTGGGATCTATATGTTTTGCTACTCCAAAGTTATCCACATCCATTCGCTGTATTACATAAACCATCACAGCTCTCATTCCCTGTTTCTTTATTCTTATTAAAGTTTCCAAGTGCTTCAATCCACGAGTAGTTACCGCATCCGGAAAAAGTGCTGCATCCCCTACTTTCATAGTTACATTCTTTACTTCAATAAAACATTTTTCATTTTCATTTTCTGCAAATACATCCAATCTACTATCTTCAAATTTAACCTCTCGCCTAACATTGGTATAATTCTCTAAACCAACTATTTCGTTATTCTTAACTGCTTCATATACCAGCTGGTTGGGAATAATAGTATTAATTCCTATCCATCCTCCATTTATATATATTATTTCCCAAGTGAAACGTGTTTTACGCTTAGGGTCCTTAGCCGGGCTGAGCAATACTGGTGCACCTTCTTCAAGGCAGCTTTTCATGGTTCCCGAATTTGTACAATGAGCTACTACTATACTCCCATCTTCCAACTCCACATCTGTAAGAAATCTTTTATATCTCTTTATTAGTTTGCCCGATACTAGCTTTTGATCAAATTTCATAGTAATTCTCCAAATGAATTTATGTATTTATTCCTTTATACTATTATCCCAGTATTTGCTTTATAAACTCAATATATGTTTGTGGACGAGCAATTAACATAAAAAGTAAACCATATATTGCGCCCCATAAGTGAGCACTATGCCCAATTGTAGAATTTCCTCGCTTATCCATTACAATAGTGTAAACAAGGTATAAAATTCCAAATATCCACGCTGGTATTCCAAATGGAATAAGAAATAAATACATTTCGGAAGTGGGTGAAATAATAATACTAGCATAAACTACTGCAGAAACAGCCCCACTTGCTCCTACTGCATTATATAATAAGTCATTTTTATGTTTTATAAACGAAGGGATAACGCTAATAACAATGGCAACAATATATAGAGCCAAAAAATATAAATTTGCTAATTCTCCAAAGAAATATGTAAAATACCAGACAATGCCTTTCCCAAAAATCCACAAAACCCACATATTTATTCCCAAATGAATAAAATCAGCATGAACAAAACCATAACTCAAGAACCTATACCATTCCTTGGAATTCAATAAATGATATGGATTAAATTTTAGCTTATCCATCAATAAAACATTCTTGAATGCTTGTATCGAAATAATAATTGTAGAGATAAGAACAGCGTATAATATTATGTATTCCATACTTTTACAGCTTCATTCTATCAAGGTCTCTTTTCAAATCCTTATCTTTTATACTATTTCGCTTATCAAAATGCTGCTTTCCTTTCGCCAATGCTATTTCGAGCTTTGCAAGGCCTTTTTCATTGATAAAAAGTCGGACGGGAATAATTGTAAAACCCTTTTCTTTTATTTTCTTTTCATATTTTTTAAGCTCTCGCTTATTTAATAAAAGCTTTCTTTCTGTTCGTGTTTCATGTCGGTTAAACGAGCCCATCGCATATTCTGCAATAAACATGTTTTTAATATATAATTCGCCACCCACAAAAATGCCATAAGAATCAGAAATATTGGCTTTTCCCATTCTTATGGATTTTATTTCCGTACCACTCAACACTATGCCTGCAGTAATATCATCACTCAGAAAATACTCAAATTTAGCACGCTTATTCTTTATCTCTACTTTTGCTTTCATTACTTCTAACTTCTTAAAATCTTAAAGCTTCCTCCCTCTTCAATACTTATTATTGTCGATGGCTTTACTTCATTCATAGTATTATGGTACAAATTTATTACATAATCGGCATTATCAAGAATATAGTTATCAATATCCTTATAAAATATTGGAGAAGGGTTGCCCGACTCATTGGCCGATGTAGAAACAATTGGCTTTCCAAATTCTTCAATCAGTCTTCTACTAAACTCATCTTTAGAAACCCTAATTGCCACAGTATCATTATCTCTAACAAGGTTGCTGGCTAGGTTTTTTGCTCCATCATAAACAATAGTAAGTGGCTTATCCCATACTTCTATCAAATCGTAGGCAGCTTCAGGTACTTCATATACATAATCCTTAATAGTCTCTGCATCGCTCACTAGTACTATCATTGTCTTTTCTTCAACTCGTCTTTTAAGTTTATGGATTTTTTTTATAGCATTTGCATTGGTGGCATCACAGCCAATTCCCCAAATAGTATCTGTTGGATATACTATTATACCACCTTTTTTTAATACTTGTATTGCTTTTTTAATTTCTTCTTCCATAACAATTCTACTATTTTTCCAGTATCCTATCTAATAATTCATTCGTATCTATTCCATTTGCACAATCAAAATGTCCCTCTTTACATTCTTTTCTACCATGTAGACCACACGGCTTGCAATTTAGTTTACCTCTATATTCAATTATTTTGCTATTACTCGACCTTGGACCAAAACCAAAACTTGGAGTAGTGGAACAAAAAACTGCTGTACAAGGAGCATTCATTGCCGACGAAATATGTAAAGGAGCAGAATCGTTTACATAATTCATTTCTGAATCCTGCATTAATGCTGCTGATTGTAAGATATTTAATTTTCCGCAAAGGTTAAGCACATTCTTATTAGTAGATTTATTAATGATATCAGCTATAGCTAATCTATCAGCTGGCCCACCAATCAAATACACTTCTATGTCTGATGGTAATTTATCAATAAAATCTACCCACTTATTTGCAGGATACTGCTTGGTAAACCATACTGATGTAGGTGCTATTACAATATATTTCTTCTCTTTATAAAACTTTACTTTTTCAAAATCTTCTTCTTGAGGATAAAGGCGCATTTCGCCTTCGGCATCAGGCAATATAGTTTGCAGCAAACTCATATTCCTCTCTACCTCATGTACTCCCGCAGAAATATCGTGTTTTACTATATTACTAAACATAAATGATAATGGATTTTTATCAAAACCCACTGTGAGTTTGGCATTAGAGAATATAGTATATAATCCACTACTCATAAACCTTTGCAGGTTTATTATAATATCATACTTCTGCTTTCTAAATTCTCCAATTAGCTTCCATTGATTTCTAGTTTTATTCTTTTTCTTATCCCAAATCCATAATTTACTAATTTTAGGATGATTGTTAAGAATAGACTCATTACCTTTTCTCAGCAATACATCAATCTTTATGGACGAATTATGAGAATTTATAGCCTCAATTATTGGCGTAGCAAGTATCACATCGCCTATAAAGGCAGTCTGAATAATTAATATTTTACTAATATCTAATATCACTATTTGCTTTATTTATTTGTCAGTACAAAAATATACTTTCTTTAAGTGTTAAAGGCTACTTTTTTCAAAAAATATCAAAAAAAAAGAGCACCGTAGTGCTCTCCCTATATTTTAATCGAAATCTTTATTTAACGCGGAACCAATATTGTGTTCTATAAATAAAACCTATATAACCTCTTACATTAAGTTTATTAGAATCATCTTCATCAACCCATATTTTACAGTCGTAAACTGTACCTTTTGCTGGATCTAATATTCCATCATCACCTTCGTACTCATCACCATCCTTCACAAGTCCGGTAATAATATTCATTCCAATAATCTTCTTATTATGAAGAGCACCTTCGCACTTATCACAAATTGGATCTTGGTCTTCACTAGGTTCTTTGAATAATTTTATGATCTTTCCATAAATTTTTCCATCTATTTCGTAAATCTCAACAATAGATTTAACCTTGTTTGTTTCATCATCAATAGTTTTCCATTTACCAACTACTTGGGCCGAAACTATTGTTGAAAATAATAAAAACGAAAAAATCGTTACTAAAAATGTTTTCATGTGTTTAATGTTTAAATTAATGATTTGTGTTATTTATACTAATTTGATTTTCCTCTATAAATTATCAAAATACCTACAACTATAAGTAAAAAAGGCCAAATATCAGCAAAGTTAATACTTGGAAAGTATTTTGAAACTAAGAATAATACTCCTAAACTTATTAGAATAATACCTGTTGTTAAACTAGTATCATTGTTTCTTTTCGAATTATTATTATGTTCTTCTGTAATCATAAAATTATGTATTTATTATTAAGCAAATATAATGTTTTTTTATGATTTGTCATCAATCGCTAGAAATTGTTTTGAAAATTAATATTTTAAGCACCATAATAAAGTAACTTTGCAATAATAGAAAAAGTTTTTGAGATGTATAAAGTAATCATTTTTGACATTTTTTATCATAAAAACAATAAACAATCGGGGTGTGGCGCAGTTGGTAGCGTACTTGACTGGGGGTCAAGTGGTCGCAAGTTCAAGTCTTGTCACTCCGACAATAATTATAGTGATTAACTAAATGCTGACCGATAACGTCAGTATTCAAGTCTTGTCACTACGACAATAAGATTAAGTAAAACAGGTGAATAAATAATTGTATTACTAGAATAATCATTGTTTTTTTAAACAAATAATAGGGTCTAAGAAAAAAATAGAGTTAATAAAAGACCACAAACAAGACTTTCAATAAATAAATAAAAAATAATTTGATTTTAGTTGTTAATTATCGTAAATTTGCAATTGTAATTCTTATTTATAAATAGAGATTGACTTGGAACAATTAGTAAATTCGATAATAACAAAAAGCAAAAAGCTCGTAAAAGACAGGCAAAAGCTTTTAGAAGAAAACGAACAGCTAAAAGTTCAAATTCAAGATTTGAAACAAAGTAAATCTTTGAATAAAATAAGGATTGATGAATTATTAGAAAAACAAAAGATTCAGCAAATTGCTGGGGTTTTTGGAAAGGAAGAGAAAAAAACTTCGTTACGTAAAATTGATGAAGTTGTGCGGGAGGTTGATCGTTGTATAGCATTATTAAACACTTGAGCCAAATGGACAAGTACCTAATAAATATAACCATAGCAGGGCGAAATTATCGACTTAAAGTTGATAATGAAGAAGAAGAGCATGTGAGAGCTGCCGCCAATGCTATTAATGAAAAGATTGAAATGTTTTCTGGCAATTATGCTTTTAAAGATAAGCAAGATTTATTAGCCATGACAGCAATATCATTTGTATCTGAACATATGAAATTAAAATCAGAAACAGAAGACAATGCAATAATTTCAGTTGAAAAGCTTAATGAAATAGACGAGATATTATCTATATAATATATAAAAGTTCTTTAAAAAATATGGCCCGCGCCATTTTGAATAGCAAGCAAACTCAACAGTAACCTTTTTAGGGACAAGCTCATAGGGTTTTAGAACAGGCCTCACCTTCGGGAATCTGCTTAGGCAGAGCAGTGGACGTTCGACGATTCTGGCATCCTTATACGTGTCATTCAGGAGTTTGACACGCTCTCAATATGGCCGGGCTTTCTTTTTTCCTTCAACAAAAACCTTATAATTAAGCAATTAGCTAATCATTAAAAACACAACTATGGAAATGATTACAATAATTATTGTAGCTTTAGTTTCTTTAGGTATAGGTGTTGCGATAGCAATAATTATAACCAAAAGCCAAGCAAACAATAAGAGCAAAACAATTATTAAAGAGGCCCAAATGGAGGCTGATGGTCTTAAAAAAGACAAAATCCACGAGGCTAAAGAAGAGATTCTTAACCTAAAGGGCAAACACGACAAGTGGTCTGCAGAAAAATCTAAGGACATAAACAAAACCCAAAATCGATTAGGTCAGAAAGAGAATACTTTAAATCAGAAGATTGAAGATTTAAAGAAGAAACAACGTGATCTTTCTAAAGAAGGTGAAATGCTTGAAAGCAAAAATATTGCTCTAAACGAAAAAGAGAGCGAACTTGCAAAAGCTCACAAAGAACAAGTTACTCAACTAGAAACTATTGCTAATTTATCTGCCGAAGAAGCTAAGGAGCAACTAATAGAAGCTATTAAAGGTGAAGCTAAATCTGATGCTATAAATTATGCTGCTGAAATGCTAGAAGAAGCAAAAGCTAATGCAAACCTAGAAGCTAAAAAAATTGTTATTGAAACAATTCAAAGAACTGCTACTGAGCATGCTATTGAAAACACAGTTTCTATTTTTAATATTGAAAATGACGAAATTAAGGGTAGAATTATTGGCCGTGAAGGACGTAATATTCGTGCTTTAGAAGCTGCAACTGGTATTGAGATTATTGTAGATGATACCCCTGAGGCAATTATACTATCAGGTTTTGACCCTGTACGACGAGAAATTGCTAGACTTTCGTTACATAAACTTGTAACCGATGGTCGTATTCACCCTGCTCGTATCGAAGAGGTTGTTGCCAAAACTAAGAAGCAAATTGAACAAGAGATAATTGATACAGGTAAAAGAACCGCTATTGATTTAGGGATTCATAATATGCACCACGAGATATTACGAATGGTGGGTAGAATGAAATATCGTTCATCTTATGGTCAAAATTTATTACAACACTCTCGCGAGGTTGCTAATCTTTGTGCTACTATGGCATCGGAGTTGGGTCTTAATCCTAAATTAGCAAAACGCGCAGGACTACTTCACGATATTGGTAAAGTGCCTGATCAAGAAGCCGAGCTTCCTCACGCATTATACGGAATGAAAATTGCCGAAAAATACAAGGAGAAAGCTGAAGTTTGTAATGCTATTGGATCGCACCACGACGAGATTGAAATGACAACACTACTTGCTCCTATTGTACAAGTTTGTGATGCTATTTCGGGCGCTAGACCAGGTGCTAGACGCGAAGTTGCCGAATCGTATATCAATAGACTAAAAGAACTTGAAAGTCACGCATTGAACTTCCCTGGCGTTATTAAAACATACGCTATTCAGGCAGGTCGTGAGCTAAGAGTTATTGTGGGAGCTGAGCAAGTAAGTGATGATGATGCTAATAAGATTAGTTTTGAATTATCAAAAAAAATTCAGGAAGAAATGACTTACCCTGGACAAATTAAAATTACTGTAATTAGAGAAACTCGTTCAATTGCATACGCAAAATAAAGAAAATATAAGTAAATACTATATTCAAAAGCCTCGACAAATATGTCGAGGCTTTTTTTGTATCTTTGATTTATATATTATAGATCTTATTTACCTATGAATAAATACTCAACAGAAAAAAAATACTGCTACAAATACCCCAGAGTTGCAACCACTGTGGATGCTGCTGTAATTATTGAAAATAGAATATTATTAATTAAAAGAGGCAATGAGCCTTTCAAAGATAAATGGGCGCTACCAGGTGGTTTTGTAGAAACAGATGAAACATTACTAGAAGCCGCAAGAAGAGAACTTGAAGAAGAAACAGGAGTAGAAATTAATGATTTGCAGCAATTCAGAACCTATGATGCAATTAATCGTGATCCTCGGCATAGAACAATAAGTACTGTATTTTTATCTGTAGATAGTACTGATAAAACAATAGAACTTGATGCAGGTGACGATGCAGCAGAGGCCCTTTGGTGGAATATTAACGCACTACCCCAACTTGCTTTCGATCATCAAAAAATAGTAAATGATATATTAAATTACCTCAAAACCTGAAAGAATATAGACTATTATCTGAGTACTTAAAACAAAAAAAGACGGAAGCTATACAGTAAACACTGTTAACTTCCGTCTTTTCACTTTCAATAAAGAATACTTAATTATGCATCAATATTTGCATATTTAGCATTTTGCTCAATAAACGCTCTACGAGGCGGAACTTCGTCACCCATAAGCATAGAGAAAGTTTTATCAACGCTTACATCATTCTCAATAGTTACTTTTCGAAGAATTCTATTCTCTGGATTCATTGTAGTTACCCAAAGTTGTTCTGCATTCATCTCACCAAGACCCTTATACCTTTGTACACTAACACTCTTCTCACCACCAACGCCACCAAGTTTATGTATAATCTGATCACGTTGTTCATCAGTCCATGCATACTCATGTTGCTTACCTTTCTTAACCAAATAGAATGGAGGTGTAGCAATATAAATATAACCTTGCTCAATCATTACTTTCATATAACGATAGAAGAAAGTTAGAATTAATGTTGCAATATGAGAACCGTCAACATCAGCATCTGTCATAATTATAACCTTATGATATCTAAGTTTACTAATGTTTAGTTGTTTTGGATCCTCTTCAGTACCAATTGATACTCCAAGAGCAGTAAACATAGTTTTTATTTCCTCATTTTCAAAAATCTTATGAGGCATTGCTTTTTCTACATTCAAAATCTTACCTCTTAAAGGTAGAATTGC
>JAOZSY010000286.1 GCA_029939445.1 Bacteroidales bacterium | reverse complement strand
CAGGTAAAGCCGGAAATTTCGGTCTTGTGATTGGTCTTGCTCGCGAGGAAAATGCTGAGGGACTTTGGGAGGCTGGTGCTGATATTGTTGTGGAAGATATTTCTGAAATTGAGTTCGAAGGAATTCAAAATTGGTTTGAGAATGGTTTGGATGACGATAATTGGTCATTATCGTATAGTACATACAATCCTGAAAAGGAACGCTCACGAGAGGCTCTGCTTTCTGTGGGAAATGGTTATTTTGGTACTCGTGGGGCTTTTGCTTTTGCTAATGCTAATGAGCATAATTATGCTGGTACTTATATGGCTGGCCTTTTCAATAAACTTACTTCAAAAGTAGAAGGTAAAGATATTGTTAACGAAGATTTTGTGAATATACCAAACTGGTTGCCAATAACTTTCAAAATTGAAGATGGCGAGTGGTTTGATATTAATAATACTGAGATTTTGGATATAGAGCGTACTTTATATTTTGAGAACGGTATTTTTGAAACAAGTATGCTTGTAAAAGATGGGCAGGGGAGAGAAACAGTGATTTTCTCCAGCAGATTTGCTTCAATGGATAATAAGAATGTTGGTGGAATTGATTTTGCGGTTAGCCCACAGAATTATAGTGGTAAAATAACCATTAAATCTACTCTCGAAGGTGCTCATAAAAATGATGGTGTAGCTCGTTACTCAAGTCTTGAGCAGCAGCATTTGGAACCTATCAGTCAAAATGCAAATGGAAATATACAGCTTTTGACAGTGAAAACTACTCAAAGCAATATTTATATATCTGAGGCAGCTCGTTTGGAGGTGTCATTAATGGGAGTGCCAGTGGAAGCTAAGTTTGAGCATATTGCCACTGAAGGTGTTATAGAGTCATCTATAAGTATTGATGTAGAGCAAGAGGATTCTCTTTATTTATCGAAAACAGTATGGATTGAAAAGAGTGATTCGGAGATTGCGGAGAAAACATTATTGGAGAAACTGGCAAATCTTGCTGATTTTAGTCAGTTATTAGATGAATCTACTTGGGCTTGGGACGATATTTGGGACGAAGTAGATATGGTAGTGCAAGGTGATCGTATAACTCAAAAGATGCTGCGCTTACATACATATCATTTACTCACAGGTACTTCGCCACATAACGAAGATATAGATTTTGGAATTCCTGCTCGTGCATTAACTGGCGAGGCTTATCGTGGACATATTTTCTGGGATGAGTTGTATATTCTGCCAGTGTATTTTGTGCATTATCCAGAGGTTGCAAAATCGGTGCTAATGTATCGCTTTCGTCGATTGAATGAGGCTCGTAAATATGCCAAAGAGTTTGGTTTTAAGGGCGCTATGTTTCCTTGGCAGAGTGGTAGTGATGGTGGTGAGGAGACTCAGAAATTCCATTATAATCCACTTTCCGATGATTGGGGCGATGATTATAGCTCACTTCAGCGACATGTTTCACTGGCAATTGCCTATAATATTATTCAGTATTTCCACTTTACAAATGATACTGATTTTATTGAAGAAGCTGGTCTTGAAATGTTGCTTGAAATAGCTCGTTTCTGGGAAAGTAAGAGTGAATTTAATGCCGAAACTGGTCGTTATTCCATTGATAAGGTTATGGGTCCTGATGAGTTTCATGAGGCTTATGCTGATTCAAAAGAAGGTGGAATTAAGGATAACGCATATACAAATGTAATGACTGTATGGATGTTTGACCAAATTAAAACTATTTGGGAAAATATTTCTGATGATAAAAAGAAATTAGTTTCTAATAAAATAGATTTTAATAGCTTAGAAATAGAAAAGTGGAGCGATATTTCTCAAAAAATGAATCTAGTTATTTCTGATGAGGGCATTATCTCTCAGTACGATGGCTATTTTGATTTGGAAGAACTTGATTGGGATTATTATGCCAAGAAGTATGAGAATACTCATCGAATGGATAGGGTATTGAAGGCTGAGGGTAAATCTCCTGACGATTATAAAGTAGCAAAACAAGCCGATACTCTTATGCTTTATTATAATTTGAGTAATGATAAGGTTACGAAAATCATTAATGGACTTGGTTATAAATTACCAGAGGATTATATTCAGAAAAATCTTGAATATTATTTGCAGCGCACTTCTCATGGTTCTACATTGAGCCGTGTGGTGCATTCGTATTTGGCTCAGCAAATTGGTCAGGAAGAATTAAGCTGGAGTATGTTCCAAAATGCTCTTACGAGTGATTATAATGATGTGCAAGGTGGAACAACTGCCGAGGGTGTGCATACAGGTGTAATGGCTGGTACTGTGTGGATTATGTATGCAGCTTTTGCAGGAATTAACTTTTCTGGAGATGTGCTTTCCATAAACCCTAATCTACCAAAGCATTGGACTCAGTTGG
Organism: Bacteroidales bacterium; assembly: GCA_029939445.1. Taxonomy (GTDB): domain Bacteria; phylum Bacteroidota; class Bacteroidia; order Bacteroidales; family UBA1556; genus UBA6267. The sequence goes on along the minus strand of JAOZSY010000286.1, from coordinate 865 downwards.
CTTTTTCGCTAGATTTTAAAGGAGCAAGATATCAATTTCATTTCGAAAATGGCGAGATAGAAATTAGCTGCGATAAGGCGAGAGATGTTGTAGTGCAAGGAGAATTGATGAAGCTGGAAGCGGTGGAAAAGGAAGGCTAAAGTTGAAAGTTGAAAGTGTTCAAAGTTCAAAGTTTAAGGTCTTAAGTCTAAAATGAATCAATAGTGTTTTTTTTTACTTTAGCCTTTAGCCTTTGATTTTTAGCCTTATTATATTAAGTAAATAAAGTGATTAAATTAAATATAGAAATGTGAATTGAGAAAGTTGAAGTGTTTACTTCTCTTTTCTCCCTTCACTATTAAATACTTAGAGTTATGTTAGGAGATGTTTTATTAATTGAAGAGAAGCACAGAGTAGCGGGTGCTAAGATAATTGACCAAATATTAAAGGTTAAGGAAGAGAAGAATAAGGAAAATCTTATAATTGGTATTTCTGGGGAATCGGGAACTGGTAAAACGGAGCTTGCTCATGTGGTTGCTAAAGGATTGCGTGCTCATGGTGTTTTTGCCAAGCCAATTCATATCGATAATTATTATAAAACTCTACCATTGGAGCGTACCGAATGGCGTACATCTAATGGTGTTGAGAATGTAGTGGGTTATGATGAATACGACTGGGATCAGATTTATAAGAATATTGAAGATTTTAAGAATAAAGCAAAAAGTACAATGCCTTGTGTGGATCTTGTAACGGAGCAAGTTGATATGCTTACTACTGATTTCTCGAGTGTGGATATGCTTATTGTTGATGGACTTTATGCCATTAAAACTGAGGATATTGATATTAGAGTTTTTATTGATATTACATACCACGATACTGGCAAAGC
>JAOZSY010000076.1:9951-11118 GCA_029939445.1 Bacteroidales bacterium | reverse complement strand
TTTATAACACTATAATTAGTTTGTTCCTTAAAATTAGCATATTGTTTTATTGAGGCATCAGCTTTTGACAGAAACATAATATCATCCTGATAATAGAGGCTATAATTTATACCTTCAGAATTATAGCTTATTTTATAAGTTTCGATATTGCTTTGTGAGAAAACAAAAATTGGAGAGATTAGTAGTAGAAATAGTAGTTTTAGTTTCATAGGTATAAGTGGTTAAGTTGCTTATATTAAAATAGTTGCTATTTGATATTTTTGATGTGGCAATATTTTCTATTCTTTTATGTTTAGCTATTGAAATAGCATTATAGTGTCATGCAAATCATTATAAATATATGTCAATAATTAGTTAAGCAAATGTACAAAAAAACATTAATTTTTCTAATTCAATATTATTTTACGAATACCTATATATATCTATATTTAAGTATTGATAATTGACGTTTGCAAAGCGTACTATTAATATAAGGAAGTGTTATTCATTTTTGGGTTAAGATATAAAAATAGTTATCTTCGCAAAAATATTGTTCTTATTAATTTTTTATAACAAATTGTTACTATATCCGTAATCGTGATTTATTAAACGATAATAATAAATTGCGTTTAAAGCTTACCCGTGATTATAGAAAATTATTTAAATAATTTTTAGAGAGAATAACGTCTATGGCTGAAGTACCCATAAAATTTGAGGGAATTCAGAAATTATCCATTCAAAAAGAATGATTAATAAGGCGGTAATGCGCTGTAAAAATTATAGTATTATGAAACGAACATGACAAATTTTAATCTTATTTTGACCCACAGGGGCATGATTAAAATATTGTTATATGACTGCACCTGCCTGCGGTAGTCAGGTATCACCAAATTAATAAATTTTAAACATATGAAACGAGCATGACAAAGAATAATTATTTAACTCACAAGGCAATGATTATTTTTTTCATGCGACTGCATATGGCCATTAAAAATATAAACATATGAAAAACATAATTATTATTTTAGGTGTTTTATTTCTATTTATAGATTTAAATGCTCAGACAGTAAAGTTTAACGAAGATTTTGAAAACTTACCGATAAATTTTAATTCAGTAGGTACTACAACTTGGGATCGCTCCTCTACATTACAAGTATCGGGTGTTTATAGTGACTCCGTTCGTATAGT
>JAOZSY010000076.1:0-9941 GCA_029939445.1 Bacteroidales bacterium | reverse complement strand
TGTTTAATCAGCACTGCTTTTTCAACTACTAATTATCAATTTGTTTATTTAGAATTTGATCATATATGTAAAATTCCTTTTACTAATAGTGGTCTTCTTCATGTATCAGCGGATAGTGGACTTACATGGATTCCTTTGACTAGTGTTGAGTATAAGGGAAGTAGTTATTATGAAGTACTTGAAGATCGTTTTACAGCGGCTGCATACACTGATTGGTTCCCATCCTCAAATTCAGTAATTCCACAAAATTCATGGTGGAAGCATGAGATGTTTGAGGTTTCTTCTTTAGTTAATGATACTGCTAATGTAATGGTTCGCTTTAAAATAAGAGACGATTTTTATTCTGGAGGATGGGGAAATTATGGCTGGTTAATTGATAATGTAAAAGTAATTGTTTCACATTACGAATTGGAACCTCCAACTGTGAAATTATTACAGCCAATTATAAAAGACACAGCATATTATACGGGACCATACGAAATATCTGCTAAAATGCAGGATGCAAGTGGAATAGATACTGCATATATTTTATATACTTATAACGGAATTACTGATTCTGTAGGAATGGAAATCACATCTTATGATACTAGCAATTTTCAATATCGAAAAGGAGTAATTCCAAGTTTACCTTTTGATTCAAGTTTTTCTTATCAAATGGTGGTTATCGATTCATCAGGATCAATAAATATTACACGAGTTCCTACGCATGGTTTCCAGCAGGTAGCGATTGTGAGACCATACGATGAATTAAATATCGGATTATTAGGAAATAAAGGTTTTATGGCTCCTTTATTTAATGATTCTATTGATGATTCTAGGAAATATAGTCAGCATATTAGCTTAATAAAAGCTAATGAACTTAAGTTTAGAGAGGCAGATTTTATTAAGTTAGCCTGGAATAAAACTGATAGCGCTGGTTATTTAGGAAATAATGCTCAATTGAAAATATACGTAAAGCATACAATTTCTGATACTGTTGATGTTGCTCCAGGCTCTTTTGCAAATGCAAAAAGTGGAGCTACATTAGTTTATGACTCTACAGGAATTATACTTCCAATTATAGGTAAGTGGTTTGATTTTGAATTTAATGTGGATACTTTTCATTACGATGGAAATAAAAATCTACTAGTGTTAGTAGAATGGTATAGACCCGATACACTAACAAATAGCAAGTTAACATGGCAATACAGTCACTTTTCTGACAGGGCAGTTACATTTGCAGGTAGCACGGCTAACCCTACAACAGCTTATGCATTAGGGCAACTACCAAATACAAGGATCTATTCAATTCCTAAAATTTATAAGTATGATATTGGCGTTTCTAAAATAGTTAATCCCGAAGTACATCATATTGGGAATACTGCGCAGGATATTAAAGTACGTATAAGAAACTATGGTAGCGATACTATCCATAAAATGAATATCTACTATAATATTGATGGGCAATCAACTCAAACATATCCTTGGACTGGATCCTTAAATAAAGATATTTCAACAAATGATATAATTATTGGTACAGAGGCATTTGTAAATGGATTTCATGAGTTAACTACTTGGACAAATTTACCAAATGATAGTATGGATATGTATACTGAAAATGATACTATTTCGAGACTTTTCTATGTATGTACAGAGCAACTAGATGGAGCATATACTGTTGGTGGAAGCTCTGCTGATTATCAAACATTTGAGGAGCTAGAAAACCAACTTAATATGTGTGGTATTAGTGGTGCAGTTACTTTTTATATCAACCCAGGAGTATATTATGAAAATATACACTTGATTGATGTACCTGGTGCTTCCTCAATAAATACAATAACTTTTGTTTCGAGTACGGGCAATGCAGATGATGTTAGGCTTATTAACGATGCTCAAACTTCTGATCAGGCTTATGTTTTTAAGTTAGAGAAAATAAGTTGGGTGCGGATTAAGAATATTAACGCTAGTTCTATAAACGAATTAAACTCTACAATTATTATTCTGAAAGATTCTTCACAAAACAATATTATACAAGATTGTAAATTTACTACAGCTGCTGTTACAAGTGGATTGTCATATGGAATAAAAACAGAAGGTAGTGAGAATAGTTTCAATACAATTTCTAATAATGAATTTCATAAAATTGGTTATGGTATTTACTTTGATGCAGGAGCTAAGCGATCTGAGTTAAATGTTATAGAAAATAATATCTTTAAAAACATTAAACGTACTGCAATTTTGATTCAACGAAATGATAAAATCAAAATAGTTGGAAATAGTATTGATGCTGATCCTAGTAGTTATTTTATAGAAGCTATAAAGATTAGATATAGCGGTGATGGTTTTGAGATTTCTAAGAATAAAATAGACATTGTAACGTCTGATTATGCCAAAGGGATAAAAATCTCAGATTTTGTGGGCACTGTTGATGAGCCAAATACTATTGCTAATAATTTTGTTAGTATTAGTGGTTTATCATCAGATAATAATCGCATATGTATAGAGTTGAATACTTCTGTTTATACAAATTTGTATTATAATAGTTTTGCTTTATTCTCAGGTGGTGTATATTCTAAAGGTGTTTATATTGTGAGTAATTCAAACATAGAACTTGCTAATAATATATTCAGTAGTTTTAATAATGGTAGTTGCTTTGAAGTTAGTTTAAATGGTATTGGTGGGGGAATAGTTTATAGCGACTATAATAGTTTTTATTCTAATGGTGCAATCTATGGAAAATGGGGAAATAGTTCTCTTTTAAGTAGTGCAGGTGTAGCTGATCTTACTTCTTTTAGCAGTATGGATTCAAATTCGGTGTTTACAGATCCGTTATTTTATACTAATAAAAATCTACATTCTTTCTCTTCGGTGTTAAATGGAGCTGCTAATCCTATTAATGATGTTTTAACTGATATTGATAACGATATTCGAGATATCTCTTCTCCGGATATTGGTGCTGATGAATATGAATTATCAAGTATTGATGCAGGAGTGGTTGGCTTATTGAGTCCTTTGGAATTAGATACTCAATTAAATACCATTAACCCTCAAGTTATAATACGCAACTTTGGTAGCTCTCCTATAACAAGTATGCAGATCAAATATCAGCTTAATGCAGGAACTATTCAAAACTATAATTATACAGGAAACTTAGCATATTCTGATATTGATACAGTTAGTTTACCTATAATGACAATACCAGTATTGGATTATAAATTTACTGCCTATACGCAATTGGTAAATGACACTATTAACTTTAATGATAGTCTTGTATTCAATCTTTATGGAATGCCATTAATTGATGCTAAAGTTATAGAACTAATAAGCCCTGTTGATGGCTGCGGTATGGACACTAATGAAGTGGTAAAAATTAAAATTACAAATAAAGGGCTTACTGCTATTAGCTCAGGGCTTACTGCATCTTATCAACTAGTAGGTAGTTCTACTATTGTAGCAGAACCTATTTCTGTATCCTTAAATCCGGGTGCTGAAATGATTTATACTTTTAATACAAAAGCAGATTTGTCTGTGAGTGGACAAGATTCTATATTTAATATAAAGATTTTTGTTAACCATACAGCCGATCCAATTGCAATTAACGATACTACTTATGGAGATGTGTTATCATTAGGAATTCTTGTTGCGCCAACGGTGAGTGATACAACAATTAATTATGGAACTTCAATTATACTGTCGGCTTGGTCGCCATATAATATTGTATGGTATGAGGATGATACCTCAACTATGTCCTTAGAATATGGGACTACCTATACTACTCCACAGCTTTTTGACACAACAACTTACTATGTTGAGTCTAATACTAATATTCCAGCAATGACAAAGTTTTTGGGAGATGATATAACAACAAATGTAGCGGGGGCTTCAGATTGTATTTATAAAGGAGGGGGAGCTTCGCATCAAATTCTTATTTTGGCTTCGGAGCTTCAAAGTATGGGAATTGTAGCTGGTGATATTACTTCGCTATCATTCTATATGGAATCGACTTCTTATGCTACAAATCACTCCCAATTTACTATTAAAATGGGTCATACAATGGCAACTGCTCTTACAACGTCTTTTATTACTTCTGGTTTAAATCTAGTGTATCAACAGTCGTTTACTGAGGCTGTAGGTTGGAATTTGCATAACTTCTATACACCTTTTACTTGGGATGGAGTGAGCAATGTTATACTTGATTTTGTTCTTTATACTGATTATGGTAATCCATTAATAAGGTATTCAGGAACTAGCTTTAATTCCATTGCATATAATGTGCCTTATGGAGGAGGAACAGGAGTTAGTAACCTACGTCCAAATATGCGCTTTACAACTTCTGCTGTTTTAGGATGTGCTGGAACAAGAGCCCCTATTACTGTAAATGTACCTTTAGCAGCAATTGATGCTAATATGAGTGCTATAATCACCCCAAATCAATCTTGTGGATTGAATACTACTACTGTGGAATGCCAAATTGTTAATATGGGTACTGATACTATTCCTGCGGGATACCTTGTTAGTTATAAAGTAGATAATGGAGCATTTATTGCTCCCGAAACAATAAATATATCTATCGCCCCTAGTGATACTTTAAATTATATCTTTAATACTCTAGCAAACCTAACATCTGGACCAATTGGAACCACTTATTCCATAACAAGTGTGATTAGTACTCTAAATGATTTTTATACTGATAATGACACCTTAATTTTAACAGATATTTGGTCGGAATATACTCCATCAGCACCTATTATAGCAGTTGTTCCAACAGTAAATTATGGTGATACGGTAACAATAGTTGCATCTTCTGCCGATACTATTTTTTGGTTTAGTGATGATATTGCAACACAGCAAATAGGTGAGGGCGTAAGTATACCAATTGGGCCAATATATGATACAACAATGGTGTATGCGCAAGCTATTAAAACAGTTCCTCTAAGCCCGTTTGAAATAGGAAATGGAACAGTATTAAATACTTCATCTACAGGCCCTTCTCCTTATGGTGCCAGCAGTTATACTGCTTGGGGATTGCGAAATCAATTTCTTATTCATGCTACTGAATTGCGTGCAATGGGTATGCTAAAAGGAGAAATAGAATCTTTATCTTTTTATGTAAATACAGTTTCAGGAGGTGGTTATAGTAATTTTACCGTTAAAATTGGTACAACTAATCTTACGGAATTATCTACTTTTGAAACAGTTCTTACAACAATCTATTCAAATGGATACAGCGAGGTGGCTGGTTGGAATACTTATACATTTAATACTCCTTTTAATTGGGACGGAGTAAGTAATGTTGTAATAGAAACCTGTTTTAAAAATACCGCATGGGTAACAACGGGATATGCTATAGCTCCATCTATTAATACTAGTTACGTTTCCTCTTTAACATCATTTTCTGGTTCAAATTTTAGTTGTAGCGATATAATAATAGATGCTGCATATAGCAAAAGGCCAAATATTAAATTTACCGCTAAAGGTTATGGAAGTTGTCCTAGTCCAATTGTTTCTCAACAAATTAATGTTCAGGGAATACCAGCTACCGATGTTGGTTTGATGAATATTATAAGTCCTATTGGAAATGTGTCGTCTAATGCACCGGTGGCAATTAAGGTATTACTTAAGAATTATGGTACGAATACATTAAATTCTGTTTCAATAAATTGGATGGGAAGAGATGGTGTTACGCATACTTTCCCTTGGACGGGCACTTTGCCTTCAGGAGATACTACGAGTATAACTATTGGCAATCATTTGTTTATGGGAGGTCAAACTCGTTTGTATACTTGGACATCGATGCCTAACTCTATTGTTGATTTAATAGCAATGAATGATACTGCTTATACAGATTTAATTGTATGTATGCAGGGAAATTATACTATTGGATCGGGCATGGATTATCCTACTTTACAAGAAGCTATTGATGATATGGTAATTAGCACTATTTGTGGGCCTATAGTGCTTGATATTGATACAGGAATTTATAATGGTAAATATGTTTTGCCATCAATAAGTGGCCTTAGCGCAAGTCAAGCATTAATCATTAAGTCAATTAGTAATGATAGTTCAGTAGTACATCTTACTGCAAATACAAGCATTCAAGAGAATTATGTGCTAAAATTATTAGACGCGCCTTATGTAACTATTAAAGGAATTACATTTAATGCGAATGGTAATAACTATTCTAATGCTGTTGTCCTGAGTGGCAATACAAGATATGTTAATATTGAGAATTGTGTATTTAATAGTTCAACAAACCCTATTGGAATAGTTAATGCTAGTGGCGTGTATTCTGAAGATGTTGGCGTTGAGCATATTAGTATAGATAATAATTTATTCAATAATGGATATCAGTCATTATTCTTTAAAGGAAGTTTCTCTGACCGACAAAAGGGAATCAGTATTACTAATAATAAAATGACGGGATATGTAAAGGATGGTGTATTTGTTGATTATCAAGACTCTTTGACAATAAGTGGCAATGATATTTCATCAGGGATTGTTGGAACAATTGTATATGGTATTCACATTCGTAATACTCAAAACTCATTAATCATTAGGAATAATAAAATAATTATTACTCCGGTAACTTCGGGTTTTGGAATTAGTATACAAGGAATTGATGCATTAAGTAGCTACCCTTCAGTAATTGCAAACAATATGATTACTATTGATAATGGATCAGATGTAGCTTACGGATTAAAACTAAATAATTTCACAAATTTGGATGTTGTTTTTAATAGTGTAAATATTCTTAATGGAACAACAAATAATAAAGCTTGTTTTGTACAGTTAGGCAGTGGATTGAAAATATTGAATAATAACTTTTATACATATAAAGGTCGTATTTTGGATGTGGCTAATCCGTTTTCATTAATTTCATGTGATTATAACAACTACTATACCGACACAATAAATAATCAATATTTTGTTAAGTGGGTAAATGATGTTAGTAGTTTAAATGATCTTAAAACAATTGATCCGAATGCTAATGTACATTCAATCTCAGTTGACCCTTCATTTTACTCTAATATTAATCTCCACTCTTATGAAATGCAATTAAATGCAGCTGCGATACCTGTAAGCCATACTTTAGTTGATTTTGATAATGAGATTAGGAACTCAACAACTCCGGATATTGGAGCTGATGAATTTGTTCTTTCGCCTATTGATTTAGGAACTGTTGGATTAAGCCACCCAAATAATAGTGGATGTGGATTTACATCAGCAGATAGTATTGTTGTTAATATACGTAACTATGGAACATCAACTATAAATTTTGTAAATACACCAGCTATAATTAGATTTTATAGTACAGGAGTAAATCCAGACACAATTTTATATACTGTTAATGTAGGGGCTATTGCATCTGGTGGCTTTATGGATGTTAAGATAACAAATAACTTCAACTTAGCAATTACGGGTTTATATATATTTGATGCAGAAATTAGTATAACGGGTGATGGAAATACTATGAATGATAATATGAATACTCAAGAGTTTATTTATTATCAAGCAATAAGTAATTTTCCTTTTAATGAGGATTTTGAAAGTGGCAGTAGTCTATACTTAGGCTCTAATGATGGAATTGAAACTCAAATGGCAATTGTTTCTGCAGCTGCTGCAAGTGGCACTTATGGCATGAGATATACCGGAGGTGATAATTCAAACTATACTCCGAATAGTACTGTTGAAGACGCATATAGTCATAGTGACCATGTTGCAAGTTTATATAGTTGCCAAATTGACGCTAGTAATATAAATTCATTGAATCTGCGTTTCGATTTAAAACAGGCTTATAGGACAAATGTTAATGAGTCTTGGTTCAGAGTAATAATAATTGATCAAAATGGAGCACATTATGCTAAAAACATAAATGGGGACTCTACTTTTAGACCAAATACTCAATCAAATGATCCATTTACTACACACACTTTTGTATTAAATGATTATGTTGGTCAAAATTTTAGCCTATATCTAGAAGGAGCTTTAGGCTCATCAATGTCAGCCAGTGGCCATGCAGACATTGCATATATTGATAATATTTCAATTTGGTCACCTGTTAATATAGATGTTAGTTTAAAAGCAGTTTCAAGTTTTGCAGTTGGTTTTATGGAAGAAGGAACTGTGCATCATCCAATAATTGCTATTGAGAATTTTGGAGCGAATATAATTACAAGCCTTCCTATCTCATATAGTATAAATGGGCAAGCTCCTTTATGGGATACTTTAGTAGTGTCAATAGGAGTAGCAGAGTCCGATACTATAACAATGAATGCTAGTTTTGTTGTGCAGAGTGGAGATCAAGAGTTATGTATTATTGCACATTTGCCAAATGATATGGAAGCTTTAAATGATACTATTTGTGATAATATAAAAGGGCTAGATGTATTTGGCCTTAATTATGTTGATGATTTTGAAGGTAATGACAACTGGTATGGTATAGGTGATAAATCGCAATGGCAATTTGGAACTCCAAGTTCAACAAATTTCACATCTGCATATAGTGGGTCAAATGCATATGTTACAGAGCTTGCTGGTGATTATCAGATAGAAGCTACTGAATATTTGTATTCTCCATTTTTCCAGATACCTAATACAACCGATACTGCTACTTTTGAATTTATGCATAAAATGCAAGTTATCCCTCAACAGGCATATGGATATATACAATATTCAATAAATGGGCAGATGTGGTTATACTTGGGATATATTGGAGATCCAAAATCAAATAATTGGTATACACTGAATACTAATGGTGTGCATGCATGGAGTTATCAAACCAATAACTGGATTAATTCATGGATAAAACTTGATCCTGCAACTTTTAATACAGGTGGAAAAGTACAATTCCGATTTGTATTCCAAAGCCTTCCTACAGCACAAGTATCTGATGGTTGGATGATAGATGATTTTAGTATTGTATTACCACAACAACAGCTTGATGCTGGAGTGCAACAAATTATATTGCCTGATACAAACAGTGAAGCTACTACTGCTACTACTGTTGAAATATTAATTCATAACTATGGTTATGATACTTTGTCGCAAATAGATATTGCATATAAAGTAGATGGTATGAGTGAGGTAAATGAAACATGGTTGGGTACACTATTACCCGATTCCTCAATAGGTTACACTTTCAATATTCAATATATTAGTCCAATTGCTGATTATAACCTATGTGCTTATACCAAACTTAGTGGTGATATTAATACATCAAATGATGGTAAATGCAAAGCATTAGAAGTTGTAGCACCTGATTGGGATGCTTCGGTGGTTAGTATTGAAGAAGAATATGCTGTGGGTGGTAATATCATTAAAATTACCGTTACTAATCTTGGAGCAAATCAAATAAGTCAATTGCCGGTGAGCTTTTCTTATGGTCTTTTTCAGTCAAATGTGGAGAATATAAATGGGGTGATTGATAATGGAGATACTGTAGCTTACAATTTTAGTCAAACAGCTCCTTTTTCAAGTCAAGTTATATTATGTGGTCAAACAATTTTGCCTAGCGATATGGTACCTTCAAATGATGAATCTTGTATTACTACAACAAGTGTATCTGATATTGATAATAATGAATTTACTCTTAATCAAAATAAGCCTAATCCTTTTGATAATAATACAATAATTAGCTATAAAATACCAAGGGGTGGCAATGTACACTTAAGAGTAATAAATATGCTAGGAGATGTTGTATTTCAAGAGGAGAACAAAAGTGTGGCTGGCGAATTCTCCAAAGAGTTTAATTTTTCATCCTTAAATCCTGGTATTTACTATTACAGTATAGTATTTGAAGGACATAGGTTGACTAAAAAGATGATCATTTATTAGACGAGAGTAAGATAAGCCCGTAACAAAACTATAAATACAAAAAAGTCTTCCCTTTCGAGAAGACTTTTTTTATGTTTCATCGGTATAAATTGTTAAGTGTTTTGATATTAATAGTTAAACTTCCTTTT
>JAOZSY010000285.1 GCA_029939445.1 Bacteroidales bacterium | reverse complement strand
ACCAAAAGTCCAATTACTTGCATTAGTAGTATCCTTTATATTCTGCGCATGCAAATTAGAGCTATAGCTTAATAATATGACACTGTATATCAATACAATAATACCATGATACTTCATTACTTTATGGGGTTAGTTACTTCATCAAATTTATTATACAATAATAATATAAATTTGAATACAATATGGAATATTTATAAGAAATAATATGGTGAAGAGTGACAGATCCTCTATCCTTTTTAAAACAGACCACATAAGGCACTGAAGGAACATAGAACACAGAGATTTTTTATATTTTCTATGTAGCTTATGTGTCTATGTGGTTCTTCTCTATCCTTTTTAAAAAACCACATAAGGCACAATAGGAACATAAGGACTCAATGGGTTCGCTCACATTATTAAATGTTTAATTGCTTATTTGAGTATTTGCCTGCCTATCGGCAGACGGTTTAATCGAGAGAAAGCATCGTAAATCTAATTTCATCTTTTCCTTTATAAACAAACCACATAAGGCACTGAAGGGACATAGGACACAGAGAGTTTTTCTTATGTTTACTATGTAGCTTATGTGTCTATGTGGTTCTTCTCCTTTATCCTTTTCCTTCTCCTTCTCCTTTTTCCTTCTCCTTTGCCGCCTTAACCTCCACAACATTCTTCTGATTTTTCCCAGTAATATGATCAATTGCCTTATCAATAGGGTTTCTTAAGTCCACACCCTTCTGACTTGGCACTGTAGACATATTTCCATCGCGTGATGCAACATATTTCGGAGACAATATTTCTACATTAGCATCATTAAACACTTGCAATAAATTCTTATTTAGCTCTGAATATATTGCTGCCATTTTTGAAGCCTGCTTAGTATATATGTTAAGCTCGTATGTTACATAGCTTTCATCAAGGCTGGTTTGCAACACAAAAGGCTTAGGTGACTTTTGCACCAGGTGAGTTAATTTTGCAGCTTTAATAAGCAGTTTATTAACTCTATCAAGCTCCACATCGTAGCCTAAGGTCACAAATGTATGCAGAATAAGTCCATCACCTTTAGCATTAGCAGTAAAATTAACCAAATGATTACTAATAACATTAGAGTTTGGAATAGTAACCTCTTCATTTTTAGCAGTTTTTAGTCTTGTCACCAACATGGTTTTATCAATCACATCTCCCACAATTCCCATCACCTCAACCCTATCACCAATTTGAAAAGGGCGCATATAAGTAATAACGATTCCTGCTACTACATTAGAAACTGCAGATGTAGAGCCCAAAGAAAACAGAACTCCTAGAAAAAGTGACACTCCTTTAAAAGCAGGAGAGTCAGAACCTGGCAGATGTGGAAACATCATTACTAAGCCAAAAGCATATATTATTACTCCTAAAATCTTTTTTGTAGGGCTAGCCCAATCTTTAGGGAAATTCGCAAACTTTATATTTTCAGCTTCTATATCATCAAATATATCATGAGAGACCCTCACAAAATACCTTGTAACATAGAATATTATAATGATAAAAAATAAATCAGGAAGAAAATTTATAAATCCATTTGCTATGTATAATACAGGAGTTTCAATATAAGAATAAAACAAGTGCACCCATCCTTGGGTAGCTGGAATAAAACTAAACATCAAAGGCAAATATGTGAAAAGTACAACTATTAAAAGTATAATTCTCGATGATGAGGATATAAAAACAAAAATATTCTTTGTATTCTTTGGAATAAGATATTTGATAATATTATTGCGTCTTTTTAGCAGCTTTCTATCATATTTAGATAAACGCTTATTTAGATGCCTAAAAACAATATTAATAATAAGAATTATAAGTATTAACCCTACAAAAGTTAGTATTGTATATCCTATACGCTTAAACCATTCCTCAGAAGATAAATTATACTTATAGTTGTATAATGATTTATAAAGAGCAGAGATTCTATTACTAGCAAGATTACTAATTGTACTATTTTCGTAGCTAGCATCCTTATCTCCTACAACAAATAGCAAGTTCTCATCAAAACTAACAGTTATAATATCACCATTAAGTTCAGACAATATAGTATCCCTCTTTTCATCAAAATTATTTACTAGTGTTTCTAATCTAGCATTCACCATAGAAACACGCACTTGAAGTCTATTACTGTTATAACTCTTCAAAAAGAAAACTGTATCACTTCTCAAAACCACAGGAATAGAATCCAATACTTTTTCCTGTACCAAAATTGTATTTTGTTCTTGAATATTTAAAGTATCATTTTTCAGTGTATCACTCTGCGAAACAGCGTAAAATGGAATAAGAAATAATAAATATAGGGATAGAAATTTTGTCATAATAAAAAATTAAATTTGAAATGTAAATATACTATTTTTATTAAAAGTATTTATAATATAACTCTATTTAACAATTATCTTGGAAACGGTATATTCCTTAGAATCAAATACTACAGTATATGAAGCTCTGGGCCAGCTGCTGACATCAATTATACTCTTATCCGACAAATCATTACTTATTGCTTGATAAATACACTTCCCAAGCATATCATATATTTTAATGTTTCCATGTTGTTTTTGTAATTTATTCTCAATAATAATTTTATTACTAATAGAATTAAAGAATATATTTATTTCTTCAGAGTTATCTTTAGATTTCTTTATTCCAGATGGGAAATCAATAGAAACAGTATCTTCAAATTCCAGATTGTAATTACACCTTATAAAGTACACTCCAGAATGCACCATATCATAACTAGTTGAGGTACCAATAATAAGATAATGAATATCGCCATTGGAGGTGTCAGTAGTTACAGAGTATGCAAACTCATCGCCCAGAGAGCCTGTGGCAAAACCATCAATCCAAGCACCATCATATCTATTAACCAAATCGCAAAATATATTATCTCCCTCACTACCATATTTCTGAGTTTTGCCAAAAGCCAAAATATTTTCTCCATGAAATGCCAGTGTATTAAATCGAGCTTCCATTTGTTGCGTTAAAACAATTTCATTCCAGATTTGCTGATTATCCTTTGTATATCTACGCAGTAAATAATCTTGGTATAAATCGTTAGTATCTCGTTGGTAACCGCCAGCGTAAAAAGTAGAGTCAGCCGCCACTTTAATATCTAGAAAACAACCATCGGTAGAGTCTTGAGCCACTATTTGGGATATACTATCCCCTTGAGAGTTGCAACGGAATAAAAATGGGTCGTTGGAACCATTGCCATAATTTTGTGAATTTCCAACACATATTATATCATTATTGGGAGTT
>JAOZSY010000284.1 GCA_029939445.1 Bacteroidales bacterium | reverse complement strand
CTAAAACCCAAGCTTCTCCCAAAGGCTAGTTTTGATTGAGATACTACATTTACTCTCTTTTATTAGTTGAGTATCCTGAAAGTTGAAAAACCCCTCGTCGTTAATGTTATACGAAACACCATTTATAACAATATTTTTGGTGGAGGTTGCAATTGCTTTGAACACATAATTATAATAATCGTCGTCCATAGTATGTAATGAGCCTCCACTTTTATATGCAATATTGATATATTGAGGATTAATAGGTCCTTTAATATTAGTTAAAATAACTTTTATAGGTAGTCCAATATTATTTATCAAGGCAAAATCCCTGACACAAGTTTCATTATTTGCAATAAGTATAAACTCATCAGTTTTAAAATACTTATTTTGAGTATAAATTGCGGTTTCTATAGTATTTGTACTCTTTCTACCTTTATTATCTCCACGTTTAGCGGCATACTCACACCGTCTATCAATTTGTCGCTGGTTGTTCGATTTTGAAAAATAAATTCCACCTGTTTTTCCAATTTTTTTCTTATTATCGGCAAGCCTATTTCCATCATTGCTAAAAACAAAATGGTTAATACCACTTGTTTTAGGGTGAGTTTTATGCCATAATAATGCTTGACCACTTTGCGTATACATATTTCTAGTCCAGTCCATTATTATAGAAGTATTATTCCATGCAGGATGCCTATCAAGAACTGTATATACTGTGGAATCATTACTTTCGCCACCATGTTTTTCTATAAAATCAAGCTTTCGTTCTACATTAAATGGCAGGAGAGTGGTATATATATCGCATTGCGAGAATCTTATTCTTTGTGGTGGATCTTTAATTTGGAATAGTTTTTCGTTATTAAGCTCATATTTAAGCCTCTTCATATCCAACTCATTATCGACAATTTTCTGAGAAAGGTGCTGTATTTCTTCATCCAATGTATGCACACTTCCCCCAGTTAAATAAGCTAAATTTACATACTGGGGATTAAGACCATGGCTGGTGCCACAAGCTATCACATTAACTTTAACCCCCAGATTAGCAATTAGTCTAAAATCTCGAATACAGCTATTGTTATCCGCAATTAATACAAGCTCATCAAAATCCTCAAAGCGATTAATTCCCCTTATTAAAGCTTCAATATCATTTTCGGGGTCATCGCCTCCTTTACCTTTTCTTCCAACTAAATAAAAAGTTTTAATCAAACGGTCCATATGCCTTGCCTGAGCATAATAAACACCTTCTGTTTCGCCAATTATTTTTCTTTCGTCAGGAGTATCATCGCCATCATTAAAGAACACAAAGTTTTTAATTCCACTATTTGTATAATTCATAGAGTGCCACAAAATAGCCTGTGCACCATAGCGGTACATACTTCCTGTCCAATCCATTACAACTAGTGCATTTTTCCATTCAGGATGATTATCAAAAGTTCTATAAACCATTGAATCACCTATTCCACCTTGAGAGCGGATATAGTTTTCTACCTTTAACGACAATTCTGGAATATCTTCTGCTTTAGTATCAGGAATATTTTTTACATCTTTATCTTCCTCAAAATCGCTGATTTCGAAATAATGAATACTAATACCATGAAACATTTTTTTGGTTTCTTCCTCGGTTTCGCAAGAGGTTTGATATTTGATATTCCATTCAAAATCAGCACAATTAAGAGTAGAATCTAAGGCAAATAAGGCCTTTACTCTTTTTGCCAAAAGGCTATAATAATTAGTGCGCCAGAATTCTTTATTTCTAGGGTATTTTGTATAAATAACATCTATCTGAGTAACAATAATATTTTTACTATATGCAGGCCAATCGCTCCCATTTATTATCTTTGATTGTGCATAGCCATTATTCAATACTATTCTACCTTTTGTAGCAGTCGTGTCATAAACTTCGAGCTCATTTAAATTAAATAATCTTTCAAAATCTTTACCGAATTTGGTGGGATTATCAAGCATTTCGGCAGAAAACTTTTTCTCTTGAGCATAAGACAAACTAATACTCAATATAAATATAGAGGTCAGTATAATCTTTAATAAGGCTATAATTCTAAGCATTAATCTCTATTGTTACAGATGTTCCTTGGCCTGGTGCCGACTCATAATTATACTCAGCACCAATATTATTAGCACGCATCCTTAAGTTATCCAAACCTATGCCATCACTCTTAATATTAGACATATCAAAGCCTACACCATGATCCTCAACAGTAATAATTATTGAGGATTTATCATTTACTTGTTGAATAAATATTTCATCGCTTTGCGAATGCTTAATAGAGTTTGTTACTAGCTCCTGTACAATTCTAAACAGCTCTATTTCTGACCCTAATAATACATCCCCTGTATCTCCAATTTTTATATATCTAACCTGTATCTTTCCTGCTGAATTAATAGCATCTCTTAGGTTTTCAATTGCACCACTAAGTCCAAATTGAGTAAGTACTCCTTTGGATAAGTTTCGCGAAATAGTTCTAACTTCCTGAATAGAGTTATCTAACAAATCTAATGCAAAGCTAAAACTCTCTTTAGATTCAGCACTTGTAGTCATATCTACTTCAAAACTACTAAAATGTAATTTCACAGTTGATAATAAACTACCAAGTTTATCATGAAGTTCACTAGCAATTCTAGCTCGCTCTTTCTCTTGCCCTTCCATATAGGAGTTTAAGGAATTTACCTCTTGCCGCTTAACTAGGTCAAGTACTTTATTCCTATTTTCTTCCTCGGTTTTTTTATACTTTTCTTCAGCAGAAACACGCTTCATGCGATAAACCCTGCGTAAACTTATCAATATAATTATTAATGAAACAGCAATTACGCCAAACAAAATAGAAATAACTTTTTGTTTTTTATTAATTACTACTTGTTTTTCCTTTTCTATCTTCTGTCGTTCTGATAACTGCTTAAGATTTTGAATATCCCTATCCTTTTTCTCGGTTTCAAATTGTTCTTTATATTCATTTATTTTATTTGTAACCTCTATAGAGTGTATGGAGTCACGATAATTAACATAATATTGATAATATATTAATGCCTTTTTATAAGATCTCTTTTTACTCTGAATAACGTATAAACCATTATAAATTTCTTCAGTAGTTTCTGCTTGATTAAGCTCTATACTGAGAGGCAAGACTTCAAGAAATAAATTCTCTGCCTTATTAATTTGGTTCATTTCAATATAACAAATTGCCATATTTGCTTTTGTACGAACGTTGCCTGCTATATAGTCATGCTTGTTATATATTTTATTTGCGTAGTCAAAATAAAC
>JAOZSY010000075.1:7362-11176 GCA_029939445.1 Bacteroidales bacterium | reverse complement strand
TATTGTTATGAAATTAACACTTTAGATATTTGCGACTTATAAAAATCTTCGTATTTTTACGAACCAATTTTTCATCACATCAAAAGTGGTGGAAGTTTTTTATTTTTTTATTTCGCAAGACTTACTAAATTCCTGAAATTCTTGCGAAATTAAAATTAAGAAATATAAAACAAACAAATGTTTAAACAAATATCATTTTTATGATTAAGAAGATTTTAATTGCAAATCGAGGTGAGATAGCTATCAGAGTGATGCACACTTGCCGCGAAATGGGAATTAAGAGCGTAGCTGTGTTTTCTGATGTGGATCGCACATCACAGCATGTACGCTTAGCCGACGAGGCCTACCATATTGGAGCAGCTCCATCGGCAGAAAGCTATTTGGT
Source organism: Bacteroidales bacterium (assembly GCA_029939445.1). GTDB lineage: Bacteria > Bacteroidota > Bacteroidia > Bacteroidales > UBA1556 > UBA6267. Next base: position 10,791 of record JAOZSY010000075.1, on the reverse strand, counting down.
AATTGATAAAATTATTGATGTAGCTAAAAAATCTGGCGCTGATGCCATTCACCCAGGTTATGGTTTTTTAAGTGAAAATGCTGAATTCTCTGATAGATGCAAATCCGAAGGAATTATTTTCATAGGACCAACATCTAAGGTTATCTCGGTAATGGGAGACAAAATTTCTGCACGTAGGAAGATGATTGCTGCAGGAGTTCAAGTTGTACCAGGCACCAAAGATAATATTACTTCTGATGAGGAAGCATTACGTATTGTTAAGGAGGTTGGACTTCCTGTAATGATTAAAGCTTCTGCTGGTGGTGGTGGAAAAGGTATGCGCCTTGTTCGTACTGAGGAAGAGATTATTCCTGGAGTTAGAGCTGCAAAAAGTGAAGCTTTAGCTGGTTTTGGTGATGATACAGTTTATGTAGAAAAATTCGTTGAAAATCCTCACCATATCGAAATTCAAGTATTAGGTGATTCTCATGGAAACGTAATTCATCTTTTTGAGCGCGAATGCTCTGTGCAGCGTCGTCATCAAAAGGTAATGGAAGAATCGCCATCGCCTTTAATGACTCCTGAGCTAAGAGCAAAAATGGGAGAACAGGCTGTAATGGCGGCAAAAGCTGTTGACTATGTTGGTGCTGGAACCATCGAATTTCTTGTGGATGATGATTTAAATTATTATTTCCTAGAGATGAATACTCGCCTACAGGTTGAGCATCCTGTTACTGAACAAGTAACTCGTGTTGACCTTGTTCGTCAGCAAATTCAAGTTGCTGCAGGTATGGAGTTGGAATATAAGCAAGAAGATTTATCACAATTGGGACACTCTATTGAAGCAAGAATTTATGCCGAGGCTCCTTGCGAAAATTTTATGCCTAGCCCTGGACTAGTTATGAATATTGATGTTCCTCTGGGTCCTGGAATTCGTCACGATGGTTATATCTATAGCGGATATACTATTCCTATTCACTACGATCCAATGATTTCGAAGCTTATTGTTACCGGTAAAAATCGTGAGCAAGCAATTGAAAGAATGAAAAGAGCTCTTTATAATTACAAAATTAGTGGTGTAAAAACTAATATTCGATTTTTAGGTAGAATATTAGAAGCTCCTGATTTTGTTGAGGGAAGATATACAACTCAGTTTATTGATAATAATATCGATTTCCTTAAAAGAAAAGAAGAGCATACAATAAATCATAAAGTTTTTGCGGTAGCAGCAACCTTTGTTCATTATTTAAACAATCTTGATAAGGGTAATTCTAAAGAAGAAACTCAAGAGTGTACAAAGAGTGAGTGGAAGTCTTTTGGCAGACGCAAAAACGCTATGCGATTATAATAATAACCAATAAGTTTTAGATATAATGACGGTAGATATAAAAATAGACGACAAAACCTACGAATGCGAGCTTATTGAGCGTAATGGTGATAATGTTAAAATAAAAATTGATGGTAAAGTTTTAGAAGCTGATATACAAAATCTAACTTCTACGGTATACTCTTTTCTATACGAGAATCAATCTTTTGATGTAGAAGTTAACGAAGGCGCAACTAATAAAGATTTCGTTATAAATACTATGATGGAACGCTTTGAAACCACAGTAATTGATGCAGAGGCCAAATACCAAATGGCAAGAGGCAAAGGTGATGGCGGAGAAGATAGTAATGCAATTTCGTCACCAATGCCAGGGCAAGTAGTTAAGATTCTTGTAAAAGAGGGAGACGAGGTTAAGGCAGGAGATACAGTAGTAATTGTTTCGGCAATGAAAATGGAGAGTGAGTATAAGGTAAAGCAAGATCGTAAGATTATTGAAGTTTGCGTTGCCGAGGGTGATAATATAGATACAAACCAACCATTAATAATTGTTGAATAGACTTTAAAAAAGTACATATAATGAAAACAAACGAAGAAAAATATAAGCAGTTCGAAGAAAAGAGCAAAGCAGCAGAAATGGGTGGCGGAGCTGCTCGAATTGAGAAACAACATGCCGCAGGAAGATTAACTGCACGCGAAAGAATTGACCATTTGGTTGACCCAGGAACTTTTGTTGAGTTCGATAAATTTGTGGTACATAGAGCTACAAATTTCGGAATGGATAAAAACAAATTCATGGGTGATGGTGTAGTTTCTGGTTATGGAAAAGTTGATGGTAGATTAATTTACCTTTATGCTCAAGATTTCACAGTATTTGGAGGCTCATTAAGTCGTACCAATGCTGATAAAATTATTAAAGTAACAAAACTAGCTATGAAAAATGGCTCTCCAATCATAGGTCTTAACGACTCTGGTGGAGCACGTATACAAGAAGGTGTACAAAGTCTTGCTGGTTATGCCGATATCTTTTGGCTAAATACCAAGGCTAGTGGTGTTGTTCCACAAATATCTGCAATACTAGGACCTTGTGCTGGTGGTGCGGTATATTCTCCTGCTCTTACCGACTTTATTTTTATGGTAAAAGATACTAGTTATATGTTTGTAACTGGCCCTGATGTGGTAAAGTCTGTAACTAACGAAGATGTAACAAAGAAAGAATTAGGAGGAGCTGTAACTCATAATACTAAGAGTGGTGTTGCTCACTTTATGGCTGAAGATGATGCTGCAAGTATAATGAGTATTAGAGAGCTCCTAGGTTTTCTTCCATCAAATAATATGGACTCTGCACCTCGTAAGAAGTCATCAGATCCTATTGATAGAATTGACAAAAAACTAGACACTTTAGTACCAGCAGATCCTAATAAACCATACGATATAAAAAATCTTATCGACTCAGTAGTTGATGATGGGTATTTTTATGAAGTACAAGAGCATTATGCTCAGAATATAGTAATTGGATATGGTCGTATGGATGGCAAAACTGTAGGTTTTGTTGCCAATCAGCCAGCATTCTACGCTGGAGTTCTTGATATTGAGTCAAGTATTAAAGCTGCTAGATTTGTTCGTTTCTGCGATGCTTTTAATATTCCGTTAATTACTCTTGTTGATGTTCCTGGGTTCTTACCGGGTACTGTACAGGAATATGGTGGAATTATTAAGCATGGAGCAAAATTACTTTATGCTTTTGCTGAAGCTACGGTTCCTAAAATTACACTAATCACTCGTAAAGCATACGGTGGAGCTTATGATGTAATGAACTCTAAACATATTGGTGCAGATGTAAACTTTGCATATCCATCGGCAGAAATTGCTGTAATGGGTGCTGCTGGAGCAGTAAATATCCTTTATCGTGGATTAGAGGGTGAGGAGCTTACTAAAACTGTTGATGAATATACCGATACTTTTGCAAACCCTTATAAGGCAGCAGAAATGGGTTATATTGATGAGATAATTATGCCTCACGAAACTCGTAAGAAGCTTATTCAAGCACTAGAAATGACTGAAAACAAAAGCGAGCAAAGCCCTGCAAAAAAGCATGGTAATATTCCTTTGTAGGTATTAAAGGC
>JAOZSY010000075.1:0-7262 GCA_029939445.1 Bacteroidales bacterium | reverse complement strand
CTGAAGTTTAAAGGCTAAAGTTTAAAGTAAAAATACAATTCAACGTACTATTTTACTTTTAACTTTAGCCTTTTTTTTTGAAGAAGTGGGAAATTTGCACTAATTATATTCTGACTCTAATTGTATTGTATAAAGTACAATTACAATACTGGTTAATAATCACCCGATTGCTTAGCGCTGATACTTTTAATACTCAGCTTTAGAATTAACACTTTACTTACAGCCTTATCATTATATATATTATCCTCTTTGCCATGTTGTTGCATTAATATATCAAGGCCATCTTTCTTTTGTTCTAAATCTTCTATTATCTCCATAATACCGTGCCCAATAATTGAACGATATTTTGTAGTCCAATTACACGACACATCATCTTTAATAATCTTATGATGTTGCTCAATTTCAAATCCAACCTTATTATTGCGCCTCAATAAATCAATTTTTCTACCATTTAAAGCACAATGAAAATATAAACTATTATTATTATAACCATAGTTCATGGGAACAATATATGGAAATTCCTCATCAGAAATTGCGATTCTACATATTTGCGAACTTTTTATAATATTCTCTATTTCCTTTGTATCCTTAATTTCTTTTTCTTTCCTTCTCATTTGTACAATATTTATATTATTGTGGATTTTATATAGCAATCTTAATCTTAGCAATTTTCAAAGCAATTTTACCTCCAAGCCAAGCCATTGGAATATAAGCCATAAGAATATCCACTGCAGCAAACCATATGGGACCTGGCAACATATAATTAACCAAAATACCACCCACCAAAAACAGCCCTCCTATAGTCATTGAGAATTTCATTTTATGACTTCCAGCAATAAGTCCCGCAATTATAGCACCTACTAAAGTGCCTAAAGCATGAGCCAAAAATGGAAAGATGAAAAATTCAGAATCTAAACTAGGCATTACTGCGGCTAGTTTTTCCATATCATTAACATCAACCCCTTCTAAGGGAAACACTTGATATCCTGTTTTTATTAATTTCATATTAACTACTCCTCCTAACACCCATCCAATAATTACCGAAAGTATATTTCTTATTATTATAATCATAATACTATTTTTAAATTTTATTTATTAGAAATCATTAATAATAACCCTAAAATTGATAGAATACTTATTTCACTCCATTTCGTAATTTTCCAAAATCTAGAATCATTTACATACTTAGTTAAATTGCCTGCCAACAATGCAATAAGGCTAAAAACAATAATTGCTTGTGTCATAAAAATCACACCAAGTATTATCATCTGTATAGTAATATTATAGCCATTAGGGCTAGTAAATTGAGGTAAGAAAGCAATAAAGAATAACGATACTTTAGGATTTAATATATTCATAAGAAAACCTTTTCGTATTAACGCTCCTATACTTTTTTCACCACTTTTACTTTCAGTACTTAAATTAACTTTTAATCTTCTAGACTTATAAGCTCCGAATGCCAAATAAAACATATAAAGCGCACCTAAATATTTTATTATAGAAAATGCCATTGCCGAGTTTTGAATTATTAATGACAAACCTGTAGCCGCAGCAAGCGTGTGAATCAAAACGCCTAAACCAAGTCCAAAAGAAATAGCAATACCATTTCTATATCCTTTTGTAACACTTTCTGTTAATACAAATATATTATCGGGGCCAGGCATTATTGCCAAGGCCACTGATGCTACAATAAATGATAATACTAATTCTAATTCCATTTTCTCTTTGAATCTAGCTACAATAAATATCTGAAATCTACTTCATATATTCCAATAGTTCCCTATATCTTTTTCTATCAATTTTCACAAAAACTCCACTAACATGGTTATTGATAAACTGACTTTCTATTTTATCAAAATCATTTTTAGAGATTCCTACATCTGAGAGTTTTATTGGGCTTCCTATTCCTTCGAAAAAATACTCAAAACCCTCAATGGTCTCTTCAACCGTTTCGGCACCAAAAAGCACAGAGCCTAACTCTTCAATTTTATCTTTTTGTGAAATGGCATTTAATCGCATCCATGCAGGATAAGCAATTGATAAACTTGCGCCATGAGGCATATCGTAAAGAAAAGAAAGCTCATGTCCTATGGCGTGCACTCCCCAATCACCAGAGATTTTGCCATGATTTGTAGTTCCATTTAGCGCCATTGTTGAAGCATAAAGTATTCTAGCACGGAGTTCGTAGTTATCCAAATTATTCATAAGCTCCTCTCCTGCTTCCATTACTTCACTAATTATGGAGAATACAAACTTATCGGCCAATGGAGAATCTCCTTCACCAAAATATGCCTCTAAAGCATGTGCAATTATATCTACAATGCCATAGGCTGTATATTTTGCATTTACTGTTGTTGTTAGTTGAGGATCCAAGAAAGAAACCTTAGGATACATCAAAGGAATTCCTATTCCAATTTTCTGCTTAGTCTTTTTATTTTGGATTACAGCACCAGCATTCATTTCTGTGCCCGTTGCCGCTAAAGTAAGTACTGCTAATACTGGCAAAGCTTCCGTTGGTGATTTTTTTTGTACCATAAACTCCCAAGGCGAAAAATCAACCTTCGCACCAAGACTCACCACTTTAGCAGAGTCGATAACGCTACCGCCACCAACGGCAATTATCATATCCACATTATTGTTTTTGGCAATCTCCACCGCAGCTTCTACATCTGACAATACGGGATTAGACTTAATTCCTGAATACTCGAAAATCTCAAACCCTCTCAAAAGTTCAATAATATTGTCATAAAGCCCACTTCTCTTTATGGAACTTTTCCCATAAATCAAAAGAACTCTATTTCCAAATATTTTTGCTTGTTTTGGGAGTTTAGAGATACTATCTCTTCCAAAAAAAAGCTTTGTGGGATTATAAATTTGAAAGTCTTCCATAGCTTATGTTTTTTCTAAATTATTGCCTTTATATAATACAAGTCTATAACTCTATAGATTCAATTACATCATCTATAATTTTAAGTTTAGTAAGTTTCATTTTAATTCCTGCTTTATAAAAATCGCGAGAAAAATGAGGTCCAAATTTATATCCAATAATAATATCTATCCCTCCTAATAGCTCAACTAAATCACCATGCCCATGATCCTCATTATCATGACTACCATCAGCATGATGAGTATGCTCATGTTCATTTATCAAATATTCGATTTTTGCTGTGCCAGTAGCATCAATATCTACCATCGCAAATTCGGTAGCTCTACCACTACGTTCTGCTACAGTTTTTCTATCGTTTGTTGGAATTGCTATTTTCATATATTATAATTTATTTAAAGTTCCAAAATTAATAAATCTTTTCAAACATAGAGCTTAAATAAACATAGTATATGACAAGAAATACAAATTTCTTTTATGACTAATCTCTTATTTATAAAAATCTAATATTAGTACGCATGCATACTATTTTTTTATATCTTAGCATTCTAAAATTTACCACAATAATTATCATATTATTATTGTATCTTAGCATATTGTATTTTTCACACTAAAACACAGACTAATGATTTCAAGTATTGTTTTTATATTAGTATTTGCAGCTACTATTTTTATGTTTGCCAAAAGCATTAAAAAAATCCGTTTCCACATTAATTTAGGAAAGGATATTGACCGAACAGATAATTCTTCCGAAAGATGGAAAAAGATGTTTTTTGTTGCAATAGGCCAATCTAAGATGACCAAAAAGCCTGTAGCAGGAATTCTACATATAATGGTTTACGTGGGATTTATCCTTGTGAATATAGAAATGCTAGAAATATTTATTGATGGTATTTTCGGAACACATCGAGCATTAAGTTTTCTGCCATTTTATCACTATTTGGCCTCAATGGTAGAAGTATTTGCCCTAATGGTAATTGTTGCTTGTATAACATTCCTTATCCGAAGAAATATTATTAAAGTAAAGAGATTTAAGAGTGCAGAAATGACTAGCTGGCCAACTCTTGATGCAAATATTATCCTTATTTCAGAGATTTTATTAATGTTTGCTTTCCTAAGTATGAATGCCAGTGATCAAATATTGCAAGGACGCGAATATGGACATTATGCCGAAGCAATAACAGGAGCTTTACCAATAAGCTCATTTCTTATTCCACTTTATAGCGGAATGGCAGATACTAGCCTTATACTTATTGAACGATTCACATGGTGGTTTCATATTGTAGGAATTTTTGCTTTCCTAAATTACATACCATTTTCAAAGCACTTCCACGTATTTTTAGCATTTCCAAATGTATTTTATTCAAAACTAAAACCTCGCACATATATCAGCAATATGGCAGCTGTTACCAATGAGGTAAAAATAGCAATGGGACTAATACAAGATGATGGTGGAGCTGAAGGAGAGATTGCAACATTCGGCGCCAAGGATGTACGAGATTTAAACTGGAAAAGTTTGATGGATGCTTATACTTGTACTGAGTGTGGTAGATGTACTGATGTATGTCCTGCAAACCTTACTGGTAAAAAATTATCTCCTCGTAAAGTTATTATGGATACTCGCGATAGACTAGAGAAAGTTGGAGATAAAATTCTTAAAGAAGGTGACCAAGCACAGATTGAAGGCAGTTTATTACACGATTATATTACCGACGAAGAACTTTGGGCTTGTACTACTTGTAATGCTTGTACTGAGGCTTGCCCAGTGGAAATAGATCAACCTGCCATTATTACAGAGCTACGCCGATTCCTTTATATGGAAGAGTCGGCAGTACCTGCACCACTTGCCGCTGCCAATACCAATATTGAGAATAACGGAGCACCATGGCAGTTCCCTGCTGATGATCGTGGCAATTGGGCTATGGAAGTAGAATCAAAAGGTGAAAAAATAGAAGTACCAATGTATGGCGACTTATTTGCTCAGGGCAAAAAACCAGAATATCTTTTCTGGGTAGGCTCAGCAGGAAGTTTCGACCGAAGAGCTAAAAATATAAGTATTGAATTTACTAAAATTCTAAATCATTTAGGAATTGATTACGCAATACTAGGTGCCGAAGAAAGTGATACTGGAGATATTGCAAAGCGATCGGGTAATGAGTTTACATATCAGATGCAAGCAATGATGAATATAGAAGTAATGAATTCCTACGAAGTGAAGAAGATTATCACTTGTGATCCTCATGATTTTAATATTATAAAGAATGAATATCCTGAACTTGGTGGAAATTACGAAATAGAACATCACTCACAATTCCTTGCACGTATGCTGAAGGATGGTAAACTTTCTTTAGGAAATAAGCTTGCAGGAAAATCCATCACATACCACGATCCATGTTACCTAGGTAGAGGAAATGGAGAATATGATGCTCCTCGTGAATTGTTATCAAAAATGGGTGCAAAAATTATAGAGATGCCTCGCAATAAAGATAATGCACTATGCTGTGGAGCTGGTGGTGGACAAATGTTTAAAGAAGCCGAAAAAGGTGATAAAGAAATATTTGTTGAACGCGCAGATGAAGCTATGGATACAAAAGCTGATATTATTTGTACAGCCTGCCCTTTCTGCATGACTATGCTTACAGATGGTGTTAAGTATAAAAATAAAGAAGAAGAATTTCAGAACCTAGATTTGGCAGAGATTATTTCTTTGGATTTGGAGCTCTAAATTGATAAATGCTAAATCATTAAAGCGTTAAATGTTAAAGTACTAAATTATAATTCATAAAAGTATAAATTCTAATTGGGTCTCTGTATCTCGGGCATATTGCCCGAAGATGAATATATTAAACTACGGGCAAGATGCCCGTGTTACATACAAAGTCACATATTATATGAGTATTACTATGCAGTTTCATATGAATAATGTGTAATCCCTCACACTTTTCATATGAATAATGTGGGATTTCTCACACTTTTCATATGTATTATGTGATTTTTTATTATCTTTGTGGTGAATTTAAACTAATTGCCATGAATATAGAAAGGGATTTATATAAAGAATTAGCACAATGGAAATCTAAGAAAAACAGAAAACCTCTTTTATTACAGGGAGCTAGGCAGGTTGGCAAAACGTGGCTAATTAAGAACTTTGGAGAAAAAGAATATAAGCATGTCGCTTATTTCAACTTTGAAGAACAAATCGAATTAAAACAATTTTTTGAATTAACAAAACAAGCTAACAGAATTATTGATAATCTATCAATAGTATATGGTAGAACTATAAATCCAAAAGATACATTAATAATTTTTGATGAAATTCAAGAATGTAATGAGGCTATTAATTCACTTAAATATTTTAATGAAAATGCTCCTGAATATTCAATAATTAGTTCTGGCTCACTTTTGGGAGTCAGTTTATCAAGTGGTAAATCTTTTCCGGTAGGTCAAGTTGACTTTCTCACACTCTATCCTGTTTCCTTCAAAGAGTTTCTTGCTAAAGCAGATCAAAATTTATATAAATATGTTAGCAGTATTAAAGAAGTGAGCCCAATCCCTGACATTTTCTTTAATCAACTAATAGAGAAGCTACGTATATACTTTATTACTGGTGGAATGCCTGAAGCTATAAAAACAATTTTAGAAGATAATGACTTTAATATATTACAGCAAGTGCAAGCAAATATAATTAAAGCTTATAAGTTAGATTTTTCAAAACATATTCGAAGTTCAGATATACCACGATTAGATTATATATGGTCATCTATACCTTCACAACTTGCAAAGGATAACAAAAAGTTTTTATATCGTACCATTAAGAGTGGTGCAAGAGCAAGAGAATATGAAAATGCACTACTATGGCTAAAGCATGCTGGATTGATACATATCGTAAATAAAGTCAATAAGCCAGGGCTTCCTTTATCTGCATATACCGACCTATCATCATTTAAAGTTTATTTATTAGATGTAGGTATTCTTCGTCAGATGTCCAATCTTTATCCCGATATCGTTAAAACAGGAAATAATCTTTTTAGCGAATTTAAAGGAGCTTTTACTGAGAATTTTATTCTTCAGTCATTAGTAAGTCAGTTTGGTACTGAACAATATTATTGGACATCAGGTAATGTAGCAGAGATAGATTTCGTACTACAGTATAAGAATTCAATAATTCCTATTGAAGTAAAAGCTGAAACGAATATTAAGTCCAAGAGTCTTATTTCTTATTCGAATAGGTATAATCCAGAGATTAAAATACGATATTCTTTAAAAAACCTTAGTTTTTATGGGGATTTACTGAATATCCCATTATTTATGGTTGATTTTACAGAAGGTTTACTGTCTAGAATTAAATAAATTGATTTTGTATCTCGGGCATCTTGCC
>JAOZSY010000283.1 GCA_029939445.1 Bacteroidales bacterium | reverse complement strand
GGCAGTAGCGCTCCATGGTAGAGTATGATGAACAAAAGGAAAGGCTAGGGGAGTATTTGGTACTTTTGGGCCAAAGGCCAGTTTGCTTACAAATAAGTAATCGCCAACCATCAGCGATTTCTCCATTGATGGTGTTGGTATTGTATAAGCTTCAAAAACAAATGTTCTGATAATAGTAGCAGCAAATGTTGCAAAGATTATTGCATCAACCCATTCTCTAACTTTTGATTTTGTAAATGGAGGCCTTTCTTCTAATTTTTGGTATTTTTCTTCTTCCTTAAAGCCTAAATATGGTAAATATGCATATGGAAATACTATCGCTATTGCTTGTTCCCAGAATAAGTTCTTATTAAAAGTCTTTGCTGTTTCTGCAATCATTAGGAATACCATAAATAAATTTATATATGGTAGAAAAACAAAAACTAACCACCATATTGGCTTTTCAATTATTTTTACCCAGATATATGCATTATAGAACGGGATTAGTGCCACCCATTTGTTAAATCCTGCTTTCTCAAAAATTTGCATAAGCCCTATAATTGAAGGGATTGCAAGTATTATTATTATTATATAAAATGTTTCCATAAATATCTTTCTTATTGCAGTGTTAAAATTTGTTTTATAAGTAGTTTGCTAATAAACCTATCTAAAGCTAATTAACGTATTTTATATTAGTATATTATTGTTATGAAAAAAAGACTTCTTTAAATTCATAAAATCCTTTTTTATCTTTTAGCCACTCTGCTGCAATAACTGCACCTGTGGCAAATCCTTTTCTATTTTTGGCAGTATGAGTTATTTCAATACTGTCAATCTCAGACTCAAAAACAGTAGTGTGAGTGCCAGCTACTGGGTCAATTCTCTCTGCATATATCATAATCTCATTTGGCTTGTTATCATTAGAATCAGTATCAAGTTCCCAATTGTTTTTTCTATCCAAATTAGTTATTACCTCATTCGCAATACTTATGGCTGTGCCACTTGGCATATCAAGTTTGCCAGCATGATGCACTTCTTTAATACTCACGTCATATTCATCATACTTATTCATTAGTTTGGCAAGTTCTTTATTCAGCTTAAAGAAAATATTTACTCCAATACTAAAATTTGATGCCCAAATAAATGCTAATTCTTTAGAAAGAATAGTGTTTTTAATATCTTCAAATGATTCGTTCCAGCCAGTAGTACCAACAACAAGAGGTAAGTTTAGCTCAATGCAATTCTTTATATTATTGATAACGCTGTTAGGAGTACTGAAATCTATAGCAACATCAGCTTTTAATAGCCGGTCGTTCTTCTCTTGCCAATCAGTTTCATTGTCGATAGTGGCAATAATAATATGCCCACGCTCCATGGCTAATTCTTCAATGGCCTTTCCCATTCGTCCATAACCTAAAAGTGCAATATTCATAGTTTAAAAATTTAGTGAAACACCAATTCCTGTAGCGTTGGTTTGGTAAGTTCCCAATGTGGGCTCTATACTCGGTTTAATACGGATACTAAGGTCATTGCTCATATCATAGGCAAAAAAATGTGCGTCAACAACAGCATCAAGTGCTTGTATGGCGTATAAGGTGATAGTCATAATAATATAAAAATCACGATCCTTCCAGTATAGGTTTTTTAATACTCTTATATTTTCTGTAGTATATTGTGGTAGTAAGTCTTCGTTTCCGGGAGTGTCCTCAATTCTAGCAATATATGCATCACGAAATTCTATATAGTTCTTATGATTATCTATAACCAAATAAGTAAGTCCTGTAAAGCCAGCATAGATTATAGGAATTTTCCAATATTTCTTATTATAAGCTTGGCCTAATCCAGGAAGTCCTAACGATAAAAGACCTGCTAGTTTTGGAGAGTGAGAACTTGTATCTTGATGTATTTCAATACCCTCAACATCTAGCTTGCCAGTATCTTGAGCCTTGATGCTAGATGCAATTATGAGCAGTAGAGAAATTATGATAAGATACTTATACATTATTTTTATAAATTAAGTAGTTTATCAATTAGTAAATCTAATTCGCTATCATTCTTAAAAGAAATATTAATACTTCCTTTGCCTTTTATATTGCGTTTAATTATAGACCCTTTACCAAACTGTTTTGATAATTTTGTATTAAGTTTTTCGTATTTAAAAGGTAAGCCAATTTTGGTTTTGGTAATAATAGTGTTTTTATCTTGTATTTTTCTGCTAAGTTCTTCAACCTGACGTACCGATAGTCTATTCTTTATTATTTCATTAAATATATATATCTGATCTTGCTCCGATTCAATACTTATTAAAGCACGAGCATGTCCCATTGAAATTCTATCTTCTCTAAGCCCTAATTGAATTGAATTTGGTAGTTTTAGTAAGCGTAAGTAATTATTAATAGTACTACGTTTTTTTCCTACTTTACCACCAAGGTCTTCCATATTAATATCACAGTCTTGAATAAGGTGTTGGTAGCTCAATGCAATTTCTAAGGCGTTAAGGTCTTGGCGCTGAATATTTTCTACTAAAGCCATTTCAAGAGCTTCGGTATCGTTGGCCTCACGTATATATGCAGGAATTACTTTAAGGTCAATTAGCTTTGAAGCTCTAAATCTACGCTCACCACTAATCAATTCATATTTATTATTACTGATTTTACGAACAGTAATAGGTTGAATTATACCTTGATGTTTTATGGAATCAGCAAGTTGTTCAAGTAATTCTAAATCAAACTCTTTTCGAGGTTGCTCGCTATTTGTTTCAATCAAATTTAATGGAATATCGGCAATGGCTCCTGTGGAGTTAGCTCCAATATTGCTACCGTCAGCTCTTTCGTAATTGCTACTTTCCAATAAGGCACCTAACCCTCTTCCTAAAGCACTTTTTTTAGCAGTCATTATTTCTTCTTTTTATCTTTATTGGCAACCTTAGTCATGTCGTTTCTTTGCAAAATCTCTTTACTCAAGTTTAAGTAATTTGTAGAACCCTTACTATTTATGTCATGAAGCATAATTGGCTCACCAAAACTTGGTGCTTCTCCTAAACGAGTATTTCTATGTATAATTGTGCTAAATACAATACTCTCGAAATGTGTTCTTACGTCTTGTACAACTTGCTTTGCTAGTCTCAAACGAGAATCAAACATTGTTAGTAGTATACCTTCAATGTCTAGTTTGTTATTTAGTCTATCCTGAACTATTCTGATAGTATTTAATAACTTGCCAAGCCCTTCGAGTGCAAAATACTCACATTGAACAGGAATAATTACCGAATCAGCAGCAGTTAATGCATTTACTGTAA
>JAOZSY010000282.1 GCA_029939445.1 Bacteroidales bacterium | reverse complement strand
CTGATGCATTTTTAAGATATCTGGAGAACCATGAGCATCTAAAATATAAAATTGGCAAGTAAAATCATCACTTATTTATAGAATAAAGAGAAAGTTTTATATATTCGCATAATATATATAAAACTACATTAATAGAATATGAATAACGACAACAGCATATTTAAGGTAAAACCATCAGGCATTAAACTCGAGGCGGGTAGAATGCTTATTTCATCTCCATTTATGGAGGATAGCTTATTTGGCCGTAGCATTATTCTTATTACTGATATATCAGAAAGTCAAGGCGCTATTGGATTAGTACTCAATAAGCCTACAAATATAAAGATGGAAGATGTGTCTGAAGATTTTCCAATTAATAATATGCCTTTATATGCTGGCGGCCCAGTTCAAGCAGATAGTTTGTTTATACTTCATCAATATGGTGATATCATTGAAGATAGTGTACATATTATTGATGATATATATTGGGGTGGAAATAAACTACAAATAGAAGAATACATTAAACAAGGGCTTATAAATCCTAATAAAATCAAGTTTTTTCTCGGTTATTCGGGATGGGCATCTAATCAACTTAAAGATGAGCTGGAAACTGAATCATGGATAATATCAAAACTATCTTCTAGTATTAACATCCTAGATTCCATAAATCAAGATAACGACCTATGGAAAGAATATGTATTAGAATTTGGAGATAAGTATAAAAAGTGGCTAATTTTTCCTGAACAAGCTATTGATAACTAGTTTATATATTCATACTAAACTATATAATACAGCTTATTACTTTAAATAACCACCTTCTTTTCTTAAGAAAAAGTTCCCATAATATCAACCTGCGTAGCCCCTACTCCATATTCCGACATATTTGCTGGTTTATAATTCAAGAAATCTCTTTCGTCCATAATTGACGATATTTCCTGCTTTAATCTACCATTACCCACACCATGAATAAATACAACCTTTGTAATATGGTTATCTATAGCACTTTGTAAGCATTTTTCGAAATACGACAGTTGAATATTGAGCATCTCTAAATTAGTCATTCTACTATGGTCTTCAACTAACTCCCAAATATGCATATCTACAACAGCTTCGTTATTATTCTTTTTATGCTTTAGAATGTCATCATTTTTTGCATAAATACGCGCTTTCTGCTTTTGAACCTCATCATCTTGCTTGCCACCATCGAGCTTACTAATTATTGGAATATTCTTAAAATCTATAAGCTTATAAATCAATGCTTTTTGATGTAATATCTGATCATCCTTATATGCGCTTTCTTTATAGAACCTACTGCCTTTTATACTCATATCACTACTTACAGGAGCTCTCAACACTTTGCTCTGATGTTGTAAGACCAATACCTGAAACTGAGCTTTGGTATAAGCTTCAATCTCCTCTCGACTAATAGTTGTAATATAAAACTTATTAAAGGCTTCTACTTTAGCCGAACTTAATAATGAGAACTCATTTTCTCCTGCGCTATGCATACTAAACACAATATCGTCAGAAGTAAAATTCATTAAATAAATATCTAAATCACCTACTAAAGGCATTTGCTGATTTTTAGGAGAAAAAGCTATGCTAATATGGAATTTATCAGGCTCTCTATCCGAAGGGTATACAATTAGTCTCGATGAATTATCATCAGAGCTACTATTATAAGTTTCTTCAACTAGTACAGGAGCACTTTCTACACCTTCGTCATCACCCTGCAATTTCATTTCATCAACAAAAAGCTTCTCCGCAGGAGTTGTTGCTTCTATTACTACCAAATCGCTTGTTAATGTAGGTATTTCAAAACCATCTTCGGTTTCTACACTAACTGTTTGAGGTCCAATAATATTCCTAACAATCCCTTGTCCACTTTCCGTTAAAAACTTAACTCTATCTCCTACTTTTACTTTCATGTCTTCTGATATTTATTATGGAGTTATTAATTCCAAATAATTAATTAATGCCTTTTACTTATTTTGCAAAGATAAAAAAAAGCTTCACCTCTTTATTTAGAGATGAAGCTTTTATTAATTATTATTTACTTAAGTATTATTTAACCTGAATTAATCGCTTAGTGATAACCTTATCACCAATTGTCATCCTTAGATAATAAACTCCTGTTCCAAAACTATAATCTTTAGCATTGAAACTATATTTATACTCTCCAGGAGTTTGATTCTCATTAGCAATATCTGCAACTAATTTTCCTAAACTACTGTATACCTGTAGCTGAACCTTAGTTTCTTCATTGATAGTATAAACAATATTTGTTGCTCCTTTAAATGGATTAGGGAATACATTAACATCCAATACCTCGTATATATTTGTAACACCATTAGGTAATACTTGAATATAATTATCCTTAACAACTGAGTTGCTTCCTGTTGAATTAGAAACAGTAAGCGAAACATGGTAAGTTCCCACAGAATCGTATTGATGAACAGGATCCTGCGATTCGCTAGTTTTACCATCGCCAAAGTTCCAGAACCATGAATCCACTGTACCATTTGCTGTTTCATCATAAAATATAACCATTAACGGAACAATTCCTGAAGTTTTATCAGAACTAAAGTCTGAACTTAAAGCAACATTATTGTATTCATTACTATTTACAGTATTCGAACGTGATGAATTATAATTTGTATTTGCCTTGCTTGGGCTGCATCCTCCATTAGGACTAACAATTTCAATCATATAATACACATCAGTATTTAGTGGAGCATTATGGTCTGTCCATGTATATGTATACGAAGAACTTGCTGCCATTGAATCTATTTTTACATAATTTAATGAAGAGTCGGCTCTATATATTCTATATGTGGCTGGAGTAAAACCTTCGTACGAATTCCATATTAAATTCCACTCAGTTAAAGATTGTCCAGCACTTACAGTAAGGTGCATCGTTCTATGATCATCACTCTTTGCAGACTCATTTCCACAGCTATCAACCACCGACATAGCATAACGCTCTGCCTTGGTATCAGGTGTAGATGTTAAATCTATAAATGTACTTAAACTATCGTAAGGCATGATTCCTATTAGATTCCACACATTGCTCACAGCTGATTCTTTATACAAATTGAATGAAGCTATATTTCCAACATTTGGTTTATCCCAAACTATGATATTCTTATTAGTTACTGTATCAACACCAACAACGCATATACTTTGACTAGCATATGGGTAAACAACACTCACATTAATAGTATCTGAAATGCCACTACAGCCATTCTGATCTGTAACATTAACAAAGTATGAACCTGTAGATGTAACATTTATCTGATTATTGAACGA
>JAOZSY010000281.1 GCA_029939445.1 Bacteroidales bacterium | reverse complement strand
AGTTTTTTTTGTAATAAAAAAAGCTAACTCAATTAAGAATTAGCTTTTCAAATTAAACACAGTTCAATGGTTATTATTAATCAAAATTTATATCATCATCATAAATCTCAAAATCTTTACCATTTTTATTAATAATTATTCGATCATTCTCTCTATCAATAAAAACAAATCCACTATTATTATTTTCCTCTTTACATATATCTAAATCAAATAATATTTCGTTTTCTTTTGCATTTACAAATTGCACATTTTTACCTTCTGGAATTTTTATTATTATCTCCATATGCTGTCCTCTAAATTCCTCTTGCTTAGGATAGCTACAATAAGCTGCTAATGTAATTAGGCTATCGAGCTGAGTATATGAATAATTTATTCTATCGGCATAATTCTGCGCTGTTCTATAACTGCTTCCATGCGAAATACGAATTAGTTCAATACTGAAGTCATCATCAGATTCTACTATCTTAGTATTTATTTTAGGGTTTAGATAATACATACTATCCGTTACACAAAATAAGAACTGACCATTCATTGAATTTATGAGAGGATATTCAATGTCAGAATTAAGATTCTTTATTTCAACATATAGAGTATCACTTTCGGTAGTTTGCAAGTCAATATAATGACTAATTTCGGCTTCTCTATGGAAATCATTTGCAATACGAGTAATACTAAAACCTAGTAATATCAAGCCTGTTATCCAAAGAGTGAAAAGAGTAATTCCTATTATTTTATTATTATATCTAATTCCAAATATTAGTTTAATTCCTTGATATACAAGTGCAACAAGTGGAATCAGTAAAACCATTGCCAAAGAATTTACTATAAGGCTTACCTCGGTAGAATTTGATGTAAATACATTAAGAAATTCAGAAAATGAGAACATTGTAATACCTGGAATAATGCTAAAAAGAAGTGCTCCACCACCAATAAATGTTGGCACTATGGCAATGATAAGTATTAGGGCAACAAAAGCTAATATAATTCCTATAAATGAACCTATAAACTTAATAATACCACCCAAAATTCTAATTATAACATGCGCTATTTTTTCAAAAATTGTTAGTTCTCCTTTTTTTTTTTTGAAATGCTTGTCCTTTATATTGTTCAAACTTTCCGTAATATCATCATATTCATCTCTTATTGTACGTTTTATATTCTCCAAAGTAACTTCTTCTCCACGCATCTCAAGTTTTTGCGCTGTGGTAGTTGCTCTAGGTATTACTATCCATAGTATAATATATACTAGAATACTCATTCCAAAAATAGTAAGTAGTACAAAAGCCAGTCTAATCCATATAACATCAATATCAAAATATGCAGACAAACCACCAGCAACACCACCTACTACCTTATTATCTTCATCACGATATAGTTTTCTTTTTATTCTTCCTGACTTGCTTGTATACTCAGGTTCATTATATGTGGTAGGTTCCTCTTCATCAGAAATTTCATTTGGTTCTCCCATTGATTTTATAACTTCTTCTACAAGAGTCTTATTCACTAATGTGTCTTTACCTTTTCTTTCAATAAACATTTCAGCAATTCCAGCTTCAATATCCAAAATGATTTCATCAGCACTATGTCCATTCCCAAAGTGAAATCTTAATCTATCCAAATAAGCACTTAATAATAGATGCGCATCTTCATCAATATTGAAAATTACTCCGTTTATATTTACTCGTATATTATTTTTCATGTCAATTGTATTTATCTATGTTCTTATTTTTTTAATAATGATTGTATTGATGCCGACATTTCTGTCCAGCCATCAAGTAATTGTTTAAATGTATTTTTTCCAAGTTCTGTTATTTTATAATACTTTCTTGGAGGACCAGATTTAGACTCTTCCCATCTATATTCCAAAAGACCATCATTCTTTAATCTTGTAAGTAATGGGTATAAAGTTCCTTCAACCACCAAAAGCTTTGCTTCCTTCAGGTGGGAAATAATATCAGAGGCGTAGGCTTCTTTCTTAGAGATTATACTTAGTATAACCAGTTCAAGAATTCCTTTTTTCATCTGAGCTTTTGTTTTATCTATATTCATATCTTTTTGCTCTAATTGTTTCTTGTTAATTCTAAAATATGAGGCTTAATTACACTTCCCTATTTCGAATTATTGCACTGCAAAGTAAATACAAATTTTAGTACTATGCAACACATAGTACCTTTTTATCCATAATATTTGTTAAGATATATTACTATATTTTTATACATAGCTTATTATCAATTATTTAAATACAATAAATTCTTTAAAATACTTTCTATCTTTATTATCTTCTATAGTAATTTTGATAAAATTATTGTCGTTATTGCGATTTATCAACCCAAACTTGTACTTTAAAACATCAAATAATTTCAGAAACTGATAATACTTGCCCTATCTTTGTTTTTCTAATAACAGTATTTTTTATACTGTGAAAAAGTTTTGTTTAATAATGGTGAGTTAATAGATTACCATGGTTTGTGTTCGCTCTCGAGAAATTGATTACTTCTCGAGAGCTTTTTTA
The DNA here is from genome assembly GCA_029939445.1 of Bacteroidales bacterium. Taxonomy (GTDB): domain Bacteria; phylum Bacteroidota; class Bacteroidia; order Bacteroidales; family UBA1556; genus UBA6267. The sequence continues at coordinate 781 of JAOZSY010000281.1, read as the reverse complement.
ATGTCTTATAGTTAAATACTTAACATTATTTTATCCATTAACAAAGCACAAATCAGGAAGACAGATATAAGAATAACAAGCCTCAGACCCATTGGAGTAAAATTGTAAAACACTACTGCACTGGGTTGGAATGAGCGAAAACGAGGCCTGCGAGGCTTAGGGATTTCAAAATTTTATTATTTTCAAAAAAGGCGTTTACGTCTGCAATTAATGACATAGGAATATTTATATTAAAGAGATATTAATGATAAAGATATTCAAAATCTTAAATAAGCCAAGGTCATTCATTCACTTACTTTTTTAGAAAATAAATTATTTTGAAATTCGTGGGTGGGAGTTTTTTCGCTCTTGTTTATTTGCTGTAATGAGAGCAGAAGATAAGAAACTTATCTTTTGCCGAATGAAGCAAATAGAATGCTAATACTTTTTGTTTCGTTTGGAGTTTATGCTGAGTTTACCGAAGTATCAAGACAAAATGAAAGTAAGATTATTTTAAAGTATTGTTACCTTGAGTTATATGTTAATCGTTTATATTACAACTAGATCAATGACAACTTTTTAGTAGTCTACTCAAGTCCTTTAATTAATAAAACAGCACTACAGGATTTAGAGTGATAAAACTAAGCTTAAACATTGTATTTGGTATTACTTAAAAGTATAGTTATCACTGTACCAAGAAATTTTTTTTTATAACCTTTGATTTACTGTAAAACCAGTAATTACTAAGAGTTAACAAACTCTATATCCTCCTTTTTGTCCATTAGACTTGGTATTACATTTT
>JAOZSY010000074.1:6384-11295 GCA_029939445.1 Bacteroidales bacterium | reverse complement strand
TTTTGTGAGATAAAGTGCCTGCCTGTGCATCATAAGTGAGCAGATGACTCAAAGTCATCAGCTCACTGTACCATATAGCGTGGAGTAAGACTTGACGTGATTGGAAAACGCAGGCTTTACGGAGCAAAGAGTGAAGATTTATCTGTGAGCAAATGCCCTACCTTCAAACTAAGAGAAAATACCTCTTAAATACCTATCTAATATATTATGTACTTTCCCAAGTCAAATCCCTAACGATTCTTATTAATTTCAAATTTCTCAGGGTAAACGCACATTAAATAATACTCTTATATAATAAATATTATTAATGCAGCTTTAAAACCTATCAAGTGCTTGCTGCTCAGTAAAAAAAACAACTCAAAAAAAGTCATCGAATTACACGGATTAATCGAATTAATTTTTTCCGCTTGCGGAAATTAGTTAAAAAATTCGATTAATTAGCCCGCCTTCCGGCAGGCAGGTGTAATTCGATGATAAATTTGCGGCATAAATTTACATATATAGCTGTATATTACGACAGTAAAAGATACATAGTGGTTTGGTGACAATTAATATGCGTCTGCCCTGACAAATTTCTATGTTGACTTAGTATAAATAGTATATTTGTTATCAATTAACTTTTAAAATACAACTCATCATGAAACTATCTATTTTAGTAATTCTGATAATGCTAATTTCAGCAAAAGTGTATTCAAGAACATATGCAGCTTCAATAAGTTATAAGCAAACTCAATCCTTAACTTATGAGATTAATCTTCTGGTTTATCAGGATACATTTAATATTTGGACGTTTGTAAATTTAGATATTAATGGTAGTTATATGGCTGTAAATCAGAAGTCGGTAAATATTATTGGTGATGTAGCAATAGTTAGTTATACAGGTAGTCACACTTTTGCTTCCAGTGGAAATTATACAATTCTTGCTGACTTAGGCAATAGAGAAGGAGGTATATGGAATATCCCCAACTCAATAAATGTGCTGATGGGAATAGAAGCAGAAATTACTGTTGGCTCTTTTACGCCAAATAATTCTGCTTATGATAGTATTTGTTTAGTAGATACTGTATTAATAGATTCTCTTTTCATGGTGGATTTATCAATGTATGATTCTGATAATGACTCGTTATCGTATAAGTTACTTCCCTGTAGGTGCGATGATGGGTATTTTATTAATGGCTATTCTTTTCCTGATCAATATCCAAATTTCCAACTTGATAGTATAAGTGGTATTTTGCTATGGGATTCGCCATCAATAGAATTTGCTCGATATAGTATTCTGCTTTCAGTAGAAGAATGGCGGGCTGGGATTATGATTTCTCGAACGGAGCATGAGCGTTATATTATTATTAAAGGACATAGTGGAATTAGTAATATGGCAAATAATAAATCATTGGGAATAGATATTTTTCCAAATCCTGCTAGCGAGAGCCTTCAAATCAATACCAAATTGGATATTAGGAATACTAATTATCAAATCTTTAATGTTATAGGGAAGAGTATTAAGAAAGGAAAAATTAAGGATAATGATGAGCGTATTTATTTGAAAGATTTCAAACCAGGGGTTTACATCCTAAGTATAATGATAGATTCGAAGATGTTCTCTCAAAAATTTATTGTTCAATAGTTATTGGGAGCTTATTAATAAATTTCCTTCTATTCTTGACTTCAGATATTTAGAAGTATAAAATGCAATAAATAATCATTCTAAATAGCGTTAGTTTACAGTTTCGTATTATGCAACTATTTAATAATTAATTAGTAAGGGTTTATTTTTTGGTTATCAAAAACAAATCCATTAAAAATTCTGATTCTACCTCATTTGTAAACTGACATATCTCACGCATTAACTGTACCTACAAAGACTTATAAAATTATTTTTGTGCTGTTAAATTTAATTTCTAACAATCGTCGCATGAATACTTCTTCTTTCTCTGTAAGTAAGTTTTTGTACAACTGGCTTTTAATGTTCGTTGTTTGGCTTGGATTCACCACATCGTTGGCTCCAGCAGAGCTTATTACTGGGGCTGTTGTCAGCCTAATTGCAGTTCTTATGGCTGCAAAATATCTTAATTGTTGTGGTTTAGATATCTTTCTTCCCAACAAACTCTTTTATATTGCTAAATATATTGGAGTATTTACAGTTGCCCTTATTAAATCAAATATTGATGTTGCTAAGCGAGTGCTTTCTCCTTCTTTACCTATTAACCCAGGTATTGTACAAATAGAAACAAAGCTAAGCAACGAATTTGCAAAAATGGTTTTGGCAAATACCATAACTCTTACACCAGGTACTCTTAGTGTGGATATGGTAGGCAGTACATATTATATCCACTGGATAGATGTTACTACCGAAGATCCCATAGAGGCTCATACGGCAATTGCAAAACAATTCGAAGATATTTTACTTAAAATATTTAAATAAAAGAATAGCTATGAATATAGTTTTTTATATCACATTTAGTTTAATAATACTAGCAGTAATCCTAAGCTTAGTACGATTTGTGAAAGGGCCTAGCTCTGCTGATCGTGTTGTGGCTTTAGATACCATGAGTATTATTGCCACTGCGGCTTTTGCCCTTTTGGCCTTAGTTTTCGACAGATACATCTATATTGATGTAGCATTAATTTATGCGGTTCTTGGCTTCATTGGAGTTATTGTAATTGCAAGATATTTGGAGGGCGCACTATGATGGAAATATTAGAATATATAGGTCTTGCCTTTGTGCTAATTGGAGGAATATTTCTTTTCCTAGGTGCATTGGGAATATATCGTATGCCCGATGTTTATAATAGACTTCAGGCAGGAACAAAAGCCTCTACCATGGGCGCAATGAGCGTTATTATGGGCGTAGGTCTTATAGAGCCAGAGTGGTTCTTTAAATCATTAATAATCGTAATCTTTATTGCAATTGCAAATCCTCTAAGCTCACATGCTCTTGCACGTGGTGCTTATAGAGCGAGCCTTACTCCTTTTATGAAAAAGAAGATGGATGCTTATGATAAAGAGTTTCACCAAAAAAAGGAGGATTAAGATATGGTATTATTCACAATCGCAATAATCATTTTGGCAGTTATTTTACTTGCTGTTGCAGTTTATGCAGTTATGCAAAAGGATTTGCTATTTGCAACTATAGCTACAGGTATTATTAGCCTTATTCTTTCTGTTATGTTTTTTCTATTACAAGCACCAGATGTTGCGCTTACCGAAGCCGCAATTGGTATTGCTCTTACGACAATAATTTTTGTAATTACAATTCGTAATACTAGCAGAAGAGAAGATGAAGTTAGAATAACTGAAGAATCGCAAGCTGCTGAGATAGATAAAAAAATTAAGGCCAAAATTTAAAAGAAATCATTATGAAGAAAGTATTAGTACTTTTATTATTGGTAGTAGTGGGATACTCACTATATGTACCTCTTTCTCAAATAGAATTTGGCGCTGATAGAATGGGTAGTATCGAAAACCCAACTACTGTTGGAGCGTATTATTTAAGTAAAACTCCTAGTGAGCTTTCTGTTGCTAACGTTATTACAGCAATTGTAGTAAACTATAGAGGCTTTGATACTCTAGGAGAGGTTTCAGTACTTTTCTTAGCTGCCACAGGTATAGGAAGTATCCTTTATCGTCGTAGAAAAGAAGGCGAACATTCAGAAACAATTTCTAAACCTAGTTCTCAATTATTACAAGCTGGAGCTAAGCTTATTTACCCAGCAATTCTTGTGCTTGGTGCTTATGTATTTATTCACGGGCACCTTACTCCTGGTGGAGGTTTTCAAGGAGGGGCAATTATTGCCACAGGATTTCTGCTTATGATGATGTCGTATAAAGATTTCCATATGAATCACACTGTCCTTACATGGGTAGAGTCTCTTGCGGGAATTACATTTGTAGGTGTTGGTATTGGTGGTCTAATTGTAGGAACAACATTCCTTGAAAATTTTATGCCAGTAGGCACACTTAACGACCTATTTTCTGGTGGTATTATTCCAATAATTTATGTAGCTGTAGGTTTTAAAGTTGCTGCCGAATTAGCAGGGGTTCTAGATACATTATTAAGTATTAAAGAAAATTAAGAAATATGGAAAATATAGATATTAACCAATTATTAAGTATAGCAGTATTTGGCGCTGCAGTTGGCCTAATCCTTATAGGATTGTATGCTGTACTTATAAAAAAGCACCTTATCAAAATTGTGATAGGTCTTTCAATTATAGATGCAGGTATTCATCTTCTTTTTATAGCAATAGGATATATCAATGGTGGTACATCGCCTATTTTTTCTGAAAAAGGAATAAGCCTAGTTAATGAAGGCGTAAAAATGGTAGACCCAGTGCCTCAAGCACTTGTTCTTACTGCCATTGTTATTGGCTTTGGTGTTACAGCTGTGGCCCTTTCATTAGTTATTCGCTTATACCGTCATCATCAAACTGCTCGTATTGACCAAATAAAGACATTAAAATGGTAGTAAGTCCTGTACATTTTATCGCAGTGCCGTTATTGGCCGCTTTTCTTATGCCTATATTGGCAAAAGTTAATAAGAATCTTCTAAGAATTATTCCTGGAATAGTTCTCACATACCTCGGATATGTTTCGGTGGTACTTATGAATAGAGTTGCAACCGAGGGTACTATTATCGAAGTGCTTGCTGGTTGGAGTGCTCCATGGGGAATAAACCTTGTTTATACTCCTTTCACAGGATTCCTTGCTACTCTTATGATTGCAATGTCATTCCTTATTTGGCTTTATAGCTTTAAGTTTAAACAAGTGGATAATCAGCCAGCTCTGAAATATTTTATTCTTCAGATGATGCTTACCACAGGTACTGTAGGACTTGTGCTTACAGGTGATATTTTCAACTTCTTTGTATTTATGGAAATTATTGCTCTTTCGTCATATGCTCTTACAGCTTT
>JAOZSY010000074.1:0-6284 GCA_029939445.1 Bacteroidales bacterium | reverse complement strand
TAGTTCGTATTGTTTATACTCTTTTCGATTTAGATGGTACTGGCTCTTTCCTAGTTGTTATGGGAGGAATTACTCTTGTGGTGGCTGAGGTTACGGCTCTTCGCCAAACTTCATTAAAACGGATGCTTGCTTATTCGAGTATTGGTCAAATGGGATTTGTTCTTATTGCTTTCGGAATAGGAACTCATGAAGCTGTATTTGGTGCCATATTCCTTATGTTTAATCACGCTATTATTAAAGGCTTATTATTCATGTCGGGAAGTTACCTAGTTTATAATACTCCTAATAAAGAAATTAAATACCTTTCGGGATACGGTATGAAAATGCCATTAATATCCTTATTCTTTTCTCTTGGTGCTTTAGCAATAGTTGGTCTTCCTCCTTTTGCTGGTTTCTGGAGCAAATTATATATACTCCTTGCTGCTGCTGATGGTGCTCTTTATGGTCTTATAGCTCTTATTCTTGCTGTAAGTATTATCGAAATAGTTTATTATTTCAGAGTAGTTGGTAGATTATATTTTGGAAAAGCTGCCGAGGGTAGTATTATGCAAAAGCCTACTGTTGGTGGTGTTATTGCTATGTCTATTCTTGCTATTGCAATATTAGTAGTTGGTATTTATCCTGATATTATTACAGGATATATCGATAATGCTGCCTCTGCCATTTTGGATACCGATACGTATATAAAGAATGTATTAGGAGCAGTTAATGAGATAACCCCAGTTGAAAACATTATACAATAGAACCTATGAACAGTTTATTATTAATAATTCTTATTTTATTGGGAGGTGCAGTTTTAGCTTATTTGGCAAAACGCATAACTCCTATGTTGAGCAGTATTGTTAGCTTTCTGGCCATTAGTTCTGCTACAGCGGTTTTCTTCACTATGACTTCTAGTACAGATATCGTAGAAGTAAATATTCGAAATTTTACCCTTGAATTTGGCTTAAATGCTTATTCGTGGCTATTTGGAGCTATGGTTATGGGAGTTTCCGCTTTGGTTTCTCTTTATAATATAGCTTATATGAAAGGTAAAGATCGCTTAGGATATTTCAATTCTAACTTTACCCTTGTTGTAATGGCTATGATGGGTATTTTATTTTCCAACGATTGGATTTCATTCTTTATCTTCTGGGAAATAATGACTTGGTCTTCTTTCCTTATTATTGTTTATAATGGAATTGAAGAAGGTAAGATTGGTACTAAATATATGATTTTTAGTGCTGTTGGTGGTTACGCAATGCTTATGGCGATTGTTATTACCAATAGTCAAATTAATAGTTTCCTAATTTCGGACTTAATAAGTTCTTTTGCAGGCCTTGATATGGGTATGCAATCATTATTAGGATTACTATTTATGATAGCATTTTCGGTAAAAGCTGCAGTTATGCCACTTCACGTTTGGGCTCCTAGAGCTTATTCTGATTCGCCAATGTCTTTTACGGCAATATTCTCAGGTTTATTATCTAAGATGGGTGTATTTGGACTAGGGATAGTTTTAATATCAGTTTTTGCAAAATCTACCAATAGTAATATAATTGTTTATACTGAAATATTAGCTTGGCTTGGCGCTATTACTGGTGTTATGGCTACATTTTATGCAGTTATTCAAACCGATGCAAAAAGATTATTAGCATACTCTTCAGTGGCTCAGCTTGGATATATTGTAGTTGGACTGGCAATAGGTACTAAGCTATCGGTTATGGCAGCTATATTTATGGCTGTAATGCATGCTATATTTAAAGGTACTTTATTTATGGCAGTTGGTGCTGTGGAGCGCCAAACAGGAACTACTGATATGACCAAGCTTGGTGCTTTAGTTCGCAAAATGCCTTGGACATTTGTTGCTGCATTAATGAGTATTATTGCTCTTGCAGGTATTCCTCCACTAGGTGGTTTTATTGGCAAATGGATGCTTTATGAGTCATTAATAACTTCAGATCATTATTTTCTTATTGTTATGACTTTCTTAAGTTCAACAGCAGCTTTCTTATATAGTTATAGATTCTTATTTGGTATATTCTTAGGTCAAGAGGAGAAAGAATTTGAAAATGTAAAAGAAGCTCCAGCAACAATGGTTATTCCAATGATGATATTAGCAGCGTCATTATTCTTCTTCGGAATGTTCCCAGGTTATTTATTTGAGCCTATAGCAAACTCTATGGAATTCCTTGGAATGGGACAAGTAGATTGGAGCATGACTGTTCTTAGCAACCAATGGGGAGATCAAGTTGATACTTTATCAATTGTTAATTCTATTATTACAATATTTGGTATAGCATTTATTTTCTTAGGTCTTAAAAACAGAAAGAAAACACGATACGTAACAACAAAAGATATTCATACTGGTGGTGAAATTCCAACAGAAAATGAAAATCTTACTTATGCAGTAGATTTTTATAAGCCATTTGAGAGAGCTATTGAACCAGCTATGCGTCGTAAGATGGATTTTTACTATAATAAATTTGGCAACGGACTAGAATCATTATTCGAGTTTGTAAGACGAATTTATACTGGTAATGGTCAAACTTATGCTTTATATGTAATAATATTCCTAGTAATATTAATACTTTTCTCAGAACAGATATTTTTATAATAGACATACATTTTAACAACAATCAATATGGACAATAGTATTTGGATTTCTATATTAGGATTTTTAGCAACAATAACTCTTGCGTTTGTAGTAGGAGTATTTTATGGTGGTCTTGTTCGCAAGGTTACCGCTAGAATTCAAAATAGAGTAGGGCCTCCTTTTTATCAAAATTTCTTTGATATTGTAAAATTATACAGCAAAACAACTGCCATAAACCACGGTTGGATGCAGCATTTAGGACCTGCATTCGCTATTACAGCTTCTGTAACTAGTCTTATGTTTATACCTATCCTTAACGGACAGGGTGATATGATGTGGTTTGAAAACTTAAATTTCAAAGGCGACCTTATTTTCCTTCTTTATATGATGGTTTTTGGTTCTTTGGGAATGGCTTTAGGTGCCGGACAAACTGGTAACCCGTATTCTGCAATTGGTGTTTCGAGAGGTTTATCGCAAATGGTAGGTTACGAAATCCCTTGGGTATTGGCTCTTGTTGCTATAATGATGCAAGCAGAAACCACATCGATTACTGGATTAATAGATTATCAGAACGCAAATGATACATGGATGATGTTTGAGTCACCATTAGCATTTATTGCTGGTTTACTAGCAATGTTAGGAATGTTTCATTATGCTCCTTTTGATGTGCCTTTTGCCCCTGCAGAGTTAGCGTCTGGTCCTGCTTCCGAATTTGGAGGTAAGTATCTAGCACTTATGATGACTTCGGGTGCAATAATGGCTTTTGTAAAACTAGTATTATTCGTCGATATTTTTATGGGAGGAGCTTCTAACTTAGTTATGTTATTAGTAAAAACCTTCTTATTATATATGGTTCCTGTACTCTATGGCGTTGTAAGTCCTAGATACCGTACTGAGCAATCAATTAGATATTTCTGGGGATGGCCTACAGCTATAGGTGTTCTTGGAGTTTTATATGTCGTATTTATTCGATAATTATTTTTAAAAGAAAAATAAAATGCCAAACGATAAAAAATCGCAAAAAATAGTAGATATAATTCAAAATGCTGCTCGTAAACATTCGCTATTTGTTTTAGCTTATGGTACTGGTTGTGGTGCAATTGAAATACCTCCAACAATGACTTCTCGTTACGATGCCGAACGATTTGGAATTAGAGGAATGGCTACACCTCGACAAGCAGATGTGCTTCTTGTAACTGGATACTTAGCAACAAAAACTCTTAAAAGAGTTATTAGAGCTTATGAGCAAATGCAAGACCCTAAATATGTTATCGGCTTTGGTAGTTGTACTATCAATGGTGGTATGTATTGGGATTCTTATAATACCATTAAATTACTAGATAAGTATATTCCTGTTGATGTATATATTAACGGATGTATGCCTCGCCCAGAAGCTGTTATTGAAGGTTTTATAGAATTACAAGGCCTTATAAAAGATGGCAAAGCAAATGGTGCTACCAAATACAAAGAGAATATAGATTGGTATCGTGCTAATCAAAAGAAAGTCATTAAAAATTGGAATATGCCTGATTATAATTGGTAGTTCTATTTTTAAATTTTATTATTTTTAATTGCAAATACAATGACTGAAGATAAACACATTAAGGAACAAAAAATTGTTGATCAATTATCTGGAACTTTCCAGAATTTGACCGGTAAAGTTAAGAGGGAAAGAAGAGTAGAGGTTTCTGTAGAAAAGAAGCTTATCCCTTCTGTACTTTCTTATGTAAAAGACCAACTAACTTTTACGCATATGTCGCATATGTCGTGTGTCGATTGGCTTGAAGATGAACATTTTGAATTAGTATATATTCTTTGGTCTCCAGAATTGAAGGTTCAATTATTAGTAAAAACATTGATTAATAGAGAGAATCCTGTTATCGAGAATGTTGATATGATATGGGGACAACTTAATACATACCAAAGAGAGATTAGAGAGATGTATGGTATTCAGTTCACAGGCTTGGAAGGTAGAGAGGAATTTGTACTTGAGGACTGGGATGAAATGCCACCAATGCGACGCGATTTTGATACTGCGGAATATATTAAAGATGTATTCTTTGAGCGCCCAGGTAGAGATGGTGCTAAGGATGTAAGAGAAGTAATTGCAACTCGTAGTGGAGAGGAAATTCCAGAGTTGGCAAAGAAATATTCAAGAGATTAAAAACTAGCTTAATAGCATATAAATTAGTATATGATGAGAGAAAAAGCTACAACACTATATTTAGGCCCTCAACATCCAGGAATTACTGGAAATATGATGGTTAAACTAAAAGTTGAAGGTGATACAATAGTAAAAGCAGAAACACATGTTGGTTATTTGCATCGTGGGTTCGAAAAATTAATGGAACGAAGAAATTGGCTACAAAGTTTTACTATTGTATGTCGTATTTGTGTTCCTGAACCAGATCCAAATGAACTTAACTATGCAAGAGCTGTTGAGGAAATTGAAGGTCGTGAAGTTCCTGAAAGAGCAGAATGGATTCGTACTTTGGTAATGGAGCTTAGCCGTTTGGCAAGTTACTTACTATGGTTTGGTGGTCAGAATGGTTCTGCAGGATTATATACTATGCCACAATGGTCTGTTGGTGATCGTGATTATATCCTAGATCTTTTTGAAGAGCTTACGGGTGGTCGTGTTTACCATATGTATATTTGGCCAGGTGGAGTTCGTAGAGATTTGCCAGAGGGTTTTACAGGGAGAGTATTGCAAACAATGGATTACCTAGAGAAGCAATTGGTAAAATATGACCAATTAATGTTTGAGAATACTATTTTCCAAAAGCGTGCTAAAGGTATTGGCTGGATTGACCCAGCAAAAGCTATTGAGTGGGGAGTTGTAGGCCCTCCATTACGTGGTGCTGGATTTAAATCTGACGTTAGAATTGACGATCCATATTTAATTTATGATAAACTAGATTTTGTTGTTCCTACTCAAAAAGGTTCTGACGTTTGGGCTCGCTCTCTTGTTAGAAGAGAAGAATTTCAACAGTCGATTAATATGGTTCGCCAAATAATTGATAAGATGCCTGCCGGTGAGGTTTATAATAAAATTCCAAATCCTATGAAATGGACTATCCCTGCTGGTGATGCTTATGTTAAAGCTGAATCTGCTCGTGGTGAGTTTGGTTATTATGTGGTTAGCGATGGTGGAAATAAGCCTCGTCGTGTTCACGTAAAAGGCCCTGCTTATGTGCATGGTGTTACTCTTTTAGAGGAAGTTCTTAAGGGAGCAAATATTTCTGACGTTTCATTTATAATGAATAGTTTGGGAACTTGTCCTCCAGAGATAGAACGATAATCTAAGAAATTAAGGATTAAGGGTGAAGAGAGAATAATAATTATAGAATAGAATAATATAGCTTAGTCAGAAGAGGACAAGATCAAGATGGATGATAGATTAAAAAAACAAGAAGTTTACTTTAGTAAAAGACTGTTTTTAATCTAGCATACAGCGATGAGATTGTAATATTGTGGCAAGCTTTAACAATAAAAACAAAAAATTATGGCATTTTTTGACATTAAAGGTTTAATAACTCCCTTTACGGCTCTGAAACAGTTTGGAAAAGCTCCTCACACTGTTACTTATCCTACGCAAGAGAAAAAAACCGCTGACCGCTATAGAGGATTACATTTTAATAACCTAGAAGATTGTATTGGTTGTGGAAACTGTTCTACAATTTGTATGAATGAGGCTATTGATATGATA
>JAOZSY010000073.1 GCA_029939445.1 Bacteroidales bacterium | reverse complement strand
ATCAATCATAAAATAAGAAACTACTATCATAATACCAGCAGAAAGAAATTCGCCAACATTAAGAGCAGTTTGTGGGTTGCCACCATCTTTTACTTTTACGAAGAAAGTACCGATGATAGAAACAATAATACCCGCAGCCGCAAGTGCTAAAGGCAAGAATACAGCTCCCAATTGAAATCCTTCGAAAGAAGGAAGAACAAAGAAAGCAGCTCCCAATACCATAGTTGCAATAATTGAACCTACAAAAGACTCAAAAAGGTCAGCTCCCATACCAGCAACATCACCAACGTTGTCACCAACGTTATCAGCAATAGTAGCTGGGTTCAATGGGTGATCTTCAGGAATTCCAGCCTCAACCTTACCAACAAGGTCAGCGCCAACATCAGCAGCTTTGGTATAAATACCACCACCAACACGAGCGAAAAGAGCAATTGAAGAAGCTCCTAGAGAGAATCCTGAAATAATATTAAGCACCATAGTTACACCATTTGCAGATGTAATATCATATATTGTAGCGTAAAGGATAAATAACATACTCAATCCAAATACACCTAAAGAAACAACACCTAAACCCATTACAGCGCCACCAGAGAATGCAACCTCTAGAGCTTTGTTTAGTGAAGTTCGTGCTGCGTTAGTAGTTCTAACGTTTGCTTTTGTTGCTATGCGCATACCTATAAAACCAGCTAAAGCCGACATTAAAGCACCCACAACAAATGATAATGCAACGAAGCCTGTTGAATTGGCTTCAGAATTCCCTTTAAATACTAAAAGTACTGCCACTGCTAATACAAATACCGATAGTACTTTGTATTCTGCCTTTAAAAACGCCATGGCGCCATCAGCAATATTCTTTGCAATTATGGCCATCTTTTCAGTGCCAACTTCTTGTTTGCTAACCCAGCCAGACTTTAGGAACATAAAAATGAATCCTACTATCGCTGATGCTGGAATTAGATAAAATAAATTATCCATCGTAATCTTTGAATTTATGGTTTGTTATTAAAAAAATATTTCTAAAATATTGGCGCAAAAGTAATTTAAAAAAAGTCTTCTTCTATGCTTTTTTTTAATCTCATATATCCGGTATTGTTAAAATACAGCGCTCCAAATACAGAACTAATCCTATGTGCTATAATCTATTAATCAGTCATTTATACCAATGCAATAATTAAAATAGAATAACTACACCTATTTCCCAACAATGATGTTAAATATCAAACAATTACCAAGCCCTAAAATACACATAATAATTACATATTCTTATTGCATTTTTACATAAAAAAACCATATCCGAAATATCAGATATGGTTTCTTGCTATAAATATTATATGCTTATATAGTTACTAGCAACACCTTTACTAAACAATAATAGTATCTTATTTAATCTCTTTATTCAAAATTTCAACCCATTGAGCTACATTAGCATCAGCATGCTCTTCGTCATTATCAAGGTCTATTGCTAATCCTCTAAACATATCGCCATGTAGTGCTTCAGACTCTTTAAAAGTAAGTCCTTGGTTTGGCCATTGTGCTACCAAATTAATATTGTGATTCTTTACGTGAGAATAAATTCTTTCCATACCATCAACAAAATTGAATGGATAACGCATTTGATCTCCTAAACCATAAAATGCAACTTTTTTTCCATTCAAATCAACATTATCATCTTCCATTTTATGAAGAAACTTATACCATATGTTATCATCTGTTGCATCTTCCCAACTTTCAGAACCTACAGTAGAACAACCCATTATTAAATTCTTATAGTGAAATAAATGCTTAGGCTCAGCCTTACTTAAATCAATTATATCTATGTCTGCATCACCATATTGTTCCTTTATTTTTTTTGCTACAGCCTCTACATTTCCTTTTAGTGGCCAATAAAATAATCCAATTTTTTTCATATGTTTATGTTTTTAATCCAATTCTGATTTGGAGTTTATTTGTTAATCTATTTATTTAGTATTTTCAAATTATTACTTTGTTTTAGCAATAAAATAATATTTACAAAAGTAAAAAAATAATTCATTATACAGTTTTAATACATGTATTTTTAATAAATCTTAACTCCAAACTAATATTACTTTCTAAATAATGACTCCTAATAGAATTATTAGTTAACTTTGCAATACGGATAAATCTAATATATTATGAAGTATAAAACAAAATCTTTATGGAATTTTTTCATTAGAAATTTTGGGCAAGGGCTACTATTTGTAGTGCCTATAGCTGCAACATTTTTAGTACTTTACTATCTATTCCAAGAGCTAGATGCTATATTTCCTTTTCAATTACCTGGCTTAGGAATCGTAATAATTATTGTCGGAGTAACTACTATTGGCTTTATTGGCTCTAAATTAGTAACATCCCCAATATTTGGTTTTTTCAATAAGCTAATAAACAAAACTCCTATAATTAAGATAATTTACAGTTCGGTAAAAGACTTACTGTCAGCATTTGTAGGCAATAAAAAGAAATTCACTAAACCTGTTTTAGTAAAATTAGTACGCGATAGTGAGGCTAGCCAAATTGGCTTTTTAACACAAGACGATCTTACAAATATAGGAATAGGTGCCGGAATGGTAAGTGTATATGTGCCGTTTTCGTATAGTATAATGGGTAATTTATATGTAGTGCCAAGCCACAATGTAAAAGCACTGGATATTTCGCCAACGGATGCAATGAAATTTATTGTTTCGGGTGGTGTTACAAATGTTTTGGAAAAAGCAGAATTAATAGATGATAATAAAAACACATTAAAAGATAATAACTAATTATGAATTGGAAACTAGAACCGCTCAATGAGCAAACGATAGCTAACAGAATTATAGAATATAAGAAAAATGGGTCAAAATTATTAAATGAGCGACAGATTGTTCAAACTATTCTGAGCTGTATAGACCTAACAACTTTAGAAGGAAGCGACACCGACGAGAAAGCAAAAGACTTATGCAAATCGGCAAGAAGTTTCAAAAAGAATGGTACGGACATCCCCAATGTTGCAGCAGTATGTTTCTACCCTCCTTTTGCAGCAATAGCAAAAGCTCAGCTTAAAGGATATGGAATAAATGTAGCATGTGTTGCGGGAGCTTTCCCTAGTGGGCAATCTCCTTTAGAAGTGCGAATTGCCGAGGTGAAATATGCAGTGGAGCAAGGTGCTGACGAAATTGATATGGTAATTTCTAGAGGCAGATTCTTACAATATGATTACGATTATATTTATAAGGAAGTAAAAGAAATAAAAGAAGCTTGTGGCAAGGCTCATCTCAAAGTAATTCTTGAAACTGGTGAATTGCAAGATTTGAACAAAGTAAGATTAGCTTCAGAAATAGCAATAGCTGCTGGAGCTAACTTTATTAAAACCTCCACAGGTAAAATGCAACCTGCTGCTACTTTGGAAGCTTTTACAGTGATGCTAGATGTTATTAAGGCACATTACGACAAAACTGGGATAATGATAGGAATAAAACCTGCAGGTGGAATTTCGGAAGTAGATGTTGCAATGGATTATCTTTATGTGCTGGAAAATGTATTAGGCGAAAAATGGATGAATAACACATGGTTCAGAATTGGAGCTAGCAGACTAGCAAATAAAGCTCTAATGAAATTAATGTAAGCAATAATAAAAATGAAAAATCTAAATAGTATAAATTCTCTATATAGGTTTATTCATATTATAAAATCCACTAAAACATCAATATTTTTTGTAAATGTTGGTGTTTTTTTTGCTAATTTTACAACTGTTTTGTAAATTACAAGGCTAATAAAGATTGTATCAAACTCCGACGAATGCTCTAAGCATCACTCCTAAAGTAGAGTACAATGTTTCTACGTTAATTTTTTTAATGAAATAATTCTTCATTCTACACTCCATACTAATACGTACGTGTACGCAATTTATAATTATTAAGATTTTCGTAGTGTAAATTTAAAGCGTTGTGGTTTCTATTTTATTTAGAACACATAAATAACAAATTATATAAACAACATAAAAACAACACATATGAAAATTTATCAATCAGATCAAATCAAAAACATTGCTCTTGTTGGCGGGGCCAAATCAGGAAAGACCACACTGGCTGAAGCCATGCTTTTCGAAGGTGGAAGTATAAAACGCAGAGGAAATATTGATGATAAAAATACTGTTTCAGATTTTCGTGATATAGAGTTCGACAAAGAAAATTCGGTGGTCTCTACAGTTATGCATACTGAATATGGTGGCAAAAAAATTAATATTATCGACACTCCAGGTACTGCATCATATGTGGGAGAGGTAATTACAGCACTTAATGTAGTAGATACAGCTCTTTTGGTTGTAGATGCTCACGAAGGGCTTAATGTAGGAGTAGAATTAGGATGGAGAAACACTTCTCGCTTAAATGTGCCTACAGTTTTTGTTATAAATCAACTAGACCATGAAAAGGCTAAATTTGACGAAACTCTTGCTCAACTTCAAAATGCTTATGGCGACAAAGTTACAGTGGCTCAATACCCAGTAAATCAAGGCCCAAACTTTGATACGGTAATTGACTTGGTTTATATGAAGCAAATCAAATATCAAAAAGGTGGTGGTGATGCTGTTATTACTGACATCCCAGACTCAGAAAAAGACAAAGCTGAAGATTTACAAAAATTATTGATTGAAGCTGCCGCTGAAGGTTCAGAGGAGCTTATGGAAATTTATTTCGAAGAAGACACATTAACTATAGAGCAACTTCGCGAAGGAATACGATTGGGCATTGCTCATCGTAAATATTTCCCTGTATTTATCACTTCTGCTAAAGAGTGTATTGGAGCAGGTCGTTTGCTTGAGTTTATAGCCTTATCAGCTCCACGTCCGGCACGTAGTCCAAGAATGACAAAAGATGGTACTAAAGAATATAACTCTAACCATGAAGATAATCCTACTTTATTCGTTTTCAAAACAGAAGTAGAGCCTCACGTGGGTGAAGTTGCTTATTTTAGAGTATATGGTGGCGAAATTACCGAAGGAATGGATATGATTAATACTTGCAAGGGCAGCAAAGAGCGCCTTTCTCAATTATTAGTTAGCAATGGCAAAGACCGACAAAAAGTAAGCACGCTAATGGCTGGTGACATTGGTGCTGCAATAAAACTGAAATCTGTTCATAGTAGCGACACCCTTTCTGACCCTGATCATAAAGATGTGAAATTAGAAAGAATTACCTACCCTCCTTATAAATATTCGGTTGCCATTAAAGCAAAGAATTCTACTGATGATGAAAAACTTGGATTATTATTACACGAAATGCATAATTCTGACCCTTCATTTGGCGTTAACTATTCAAGAGAGCTGAAGCAGCTTATTCTTACAGGAATGGGTGAGCAGCATATAAATATAGCAAAATGGTATTTCAATAATATTCATAAAATAGAATTTGAGTTTATAAGCCCTAAGATTCCTTATCGCGAAACTATTACCAAATCGGCAAAAGCTAGTTATAAGCACAAGAAACAATCTGGTGGTTCTGGACAATTTGGCGAAGTACATATGCTTATTCAACCTTATACCGAAGGTTATTCTCATCCTAGTGATCTTAATGTAAGAAAAACTGAAGAGTATAATCTAGAATGGGGTGGAAAACTAATGCTTCATAACTGTATTGTTGGTGGAGCTATTGATGCTCGTTTTATTCCTGCCATTCTCAAAGGGATAAATGAACGTATGGAAGAAGGTCCGCTAACAGGTTCTTATGCTCGCGATATCGTTGTATATATTTATGATGGTAAAATGCACGCTGTAGATTCAAACGAAATATCGTTTAAGCTAGCAGGTCGTCATGCTTTTAGCACTGCATTTAAAAATGCTAAACCTAAAATTATGGAACCTATTTACGATGTGGAAGTATTTGTTCCTGAAGAAATGATGGGCTCAGTAATGACTGATTTACAAGGTCGCAGAGCTTTAATTATGGGAATGGGCGCCGAAGGTCACTACCAAAAAATTAGCGCTAAAGTGCCTCTTGCCGAAATGGATAGATATAGCACTTCGCTTAGTTCATTAACTTCTGGCCGTGGTGCATTTATGATGGAATATGATGAATATAAAGCTGTTCCTTCTGACGTACAAAAAGAACTTCTTAAGAAGTACGAAGAAGATAGTAGCGACGACGACGAATAGATTTATTCTATCATTATAAAACAGAAAGAGGTAGCTATGCTACCTCTTTTTTTGTATTGTTTATTCTAATTACAATCTAAAAAACTTACTCTTCGTATATAATCTTTACACTTCAAATTTACTAAAAGCAATATTCGATTAATCAAGTATCTGCTCCGGATAAAAAATAATCGATCCAAAAAAGATTATCCCTGCAACCCATGCAATACTAACAAGAATTATTGAAGTTTTAAGTTTCTCTTTCTCAGACGCATTCAACTCATTAGAATGTCTATAGGCTGATATTATTCTAAAAAAATCAAATGTATTATTAATATAGCCCGTAAATTTGGGGTTAATCCTATACATTATTATATTCACTTCTTTCCTTAAAATAAAGTGTATAATTCCAGGAACACCTATGAACAAAAACGATAAGAAGAACAGTAATTTAAATACCATATAAACCTTATATTAAATTTTAGACTAAGTGATAAATCTACATTCTGCAATTATAAGCATAAAAAAACCCTAACCAATAAAGGAAAGGGCTTTTATCATTAAATATCTTTAATGTTACTCAGGAGAAATTGCTTCTACTGGACAAACATCTGCACAAGAACCACAGTCAGTACATAAATCTGCGTCAATTACGTAGATATCTCCTTCAGAGATTGCTTCAGTTGGACACTCATCAATACAAGTACCACATGCTGTACAATCGTCATTAATTACATAAGCCATATCGCTAATTTTTTATATGTTAATAATATTAATTTCTTAAAACGCTGCAAAGATAAATAATGTTTGAAAACAACAACCTTATTAGCAATATTTATAATGGTTCTAAATAACAACTATTTTTAGTTTAATTAATATTTGGCATAGTTTTATTTTTAAATTTTACATCTACAAATATTTTGCAGTATACTATTTTAACATCTGTATTACAGATATATGCAGTTAATCACATCAAAATTTTGTTAGTACTATAACGTTCTATAAAAGCAATCTTTATTATAATGTATATATTATACATTATAACCTATTATATATACATTCAAATACAAACATTAATCACAAAAAAAGCCTATGTAATCCCTATCAGATGATACGATAATTCTTTTACATTTGCTCGTGAATTTTAACACATAAGTAATAACATACATATAATTAAAAATGGCGACTAAAAATAACAAAATCGAAGTCGAAAGGATAGTTATAAAGTTTGCAGGTGACTCTGGAGATGGTATGCAACTTTCAGGAACTCAGTTCACTGATGCCGCAGCTATTTTAGGAAATGACCTAGCAACTTTCCCTGATTTTCCATCAGAAATTCGCGCTCCGCAAGGAACAATAGCTGGAGTTTCTGGTTTTCAAGTTCATATTGGACATGCAGACATCAACACCTCTGGTGATTTGGCTGACGTGTTGGTAGCACTTAACCCTGCTGCACTGGAGTACAATCTTAAGCATGTAAAACCTGGCGGAACAATTGTTCTTGACTCAGACAGCTTTAATGCAAAAGCTTTCAAAAAAGCTAAGCTTAGTACTAACCGTCTTGAGGATGGTTCATTAGATGGCTTTATTGTTGTTGAGGCTCCTGTTACTACTCAATGTAGATTAACTTTGAAAGAAACAGGTCTTGATTCAAAGACTATTGACAAAACAAGAAACCAGTTTATAACAGGTTTACTTGCATACATGTTTAATAGAGATATTAAACTTAGCGAGGACTTTATCACTTCAAAGTTCGCTAAAAAGCCATCTATTGCAGATGCAAACATTAAGATTTTAAGAGCTGGATATAATTTTGCTGATACTATTGAAGTATTATCAACAACATATATCGTTCTTCCTAATGAGAATAAAAGTGGTAAGTACCGTAATATTATGGGAAATACTGCTACTGCATGGGGTTTAATGGCTGCTGCTGAGAAATCAGGCTTGAACTTTTTCTTAGGTTCGTACCCTATTACTCCTGCTACTGAAATTCTTGCTGAATTATCTAAGCATAAATCTTTAAATATAAAGACTTTCCAAGCTGAAGACGAAATTGCTGGTGTTAACTCTGCAATAGGTGCTGCATATGCTGGTAACCTTGCTGTTACTACTACTTCGGGTCCAGGTTTAAGTCTAAAGAGTGAGGCTCTTGGTCTTGCTTTTATTACTGAGCTTCCTTTAGTGGTTGTAAACGTTATGCGTGGTGGCCCTTCTACTGGTCTTCCAACAAAAACTGAGCAAACTGATCTTTTACAATCTCTTTGGGGTCGTAATGGTGAAGCTCCAATTCCCGTAATTGCTGCTTCTAGTCCTGCTGATTGTTTTGATTACGCTTTTGCTGCTACTAAGATAGCTGTTGAGCATATGACTCCTGTTATTCTTCATACTGATAGTTACCTAGGTAATGGTTCAGGATTATGGAAGATTCCTAATATGGAAGATATGCCATCAATCACTCCTAAAATAGCAAAACCCAATGCTAACTATATGCCATTTGAGCGCGATGAGAATAACGTTCGTACATGGGCATGGCCAGGGACTGAAGGTAATGAGCACCGTGTTGGTGGTTTAGAAAAAATGGATGGTAAAGGTTCTGTATCTCACGATCCAGAAAACCACGCTCTAATGACAACTCTTCGTGCTGATAAGGTTAACAAGATTGCTGATTCATATCCTGCACAGCATGTTTATGGTGATCAAGAAGGTGACTTACTAATTGTAGGTTGGGGTAGCTCGCATGGTGTACTTTACGATGCATTTAGCGAAGTTAAAGAGAATAGTGATGCCAAAATTGGTTTTACTAATTTCAACTACATCTTCCCTCTACCAAATGATACTGCTGATATTTTCAAGAAATATAAAAGAATTCTTGTATGTGAGCTAAACTCTGGACAGTTTGCTAATCACTTACGTTACTCTCTTCCTGAATTTGACTATGAGAAATACAATAAAATAGAGGCACAACCATTTATGGTTTCAGAACTAAAAGAAAAGTTTAACGAAATTTTGGAGGCTAAATAATGACTGAAATTAAACAATATACAAGAAAAGATTTCGTATCTGATCAAGAAGTAAAATGGTGTGCTGGTTGTGGAGACTTCTCTATATTAGCTGCCGTACAGAATACACTACCAGAAATTGGTGTGAAGAAAGAAAACCTAGTTTTTGTTTCTGGAATTGGTTGTTCTTCACGTTTTCCTTACTATGTCGACACTTATGGTTTCCATGGTATTCACGGACGTGCTGCAGCAATTGCTTCGGGAGTAAAAATGGCTAATCCTAAGCTTAGTGTTTGGATTATGTCAGGTGATGGCGATAGTATGGCTATTGGTGGCAACCACTTTATCCATATTCTACGTCGTAACCTTGATGTTAACTATATTCTTTTCAACAACCAAATTTATGGTCTTACAAAAGGACAATATTCGCCAACAACTCCACTAGGACAGAAGACTAAAACTTCTCCTTTTGGAACAATTGATCATCCTTTCAAGCCTGGTGAACTGGCAATGGGAGCTGAAGGAACTTTCTTCGCTCGTGCTGTAGATACAAATCCTAAAGAAATGAAGGAGATATTTATGGAGGCTGCTAAGCATAAAGGCACTTCTTTGGTTGAAGTACTTCAAAACTGTGTTATCTTTAATAATAATACTCATAAAGAAATTACTAATAAAGTAACACGTGCTGATCATCAAATTTACCTTAAACATGGTGAGAAAATGATCTTTGGTATGGATAATGAAAAAGGACTTGTTCTTGATGGCTTAACGATTAAAGCTGTAGTTATTGGAGAAGATGGTTATACTATGGACGATATTCTTGTTCATAATGCCGAAGCTGAAGACAACACAATGGCTTTCCTTTTAACGAGAATGTCACTTCCTAAATTACCAGTAGCTGTTGGTGTAATTAGAGCTTACAAAACTCACACTTACAACGACCTTATGGAACTTCAAATTTCTGAAGTACAGAGCACCTCTAAAATTAAAAACATGACTGATTTAATTAATAGCGGAAACACTTTCGAACTATAATAATTAGTCATCATTAATAATACATAAAACCACTTCCACAATGGAAGTGGTTTTTTTTTGTATTTTTACACATATAAATTATATCTATGTTAAGCATTTCAGTATTATTCCTTAGCGTTATTTTAAGTGCTTTTTTTGTTGTAAAATTTAGCATAAAAGACTACGCACTACAACTTTTGCTATCATTTAGTGGAGCATACCTAATTACAGTATCATTTACTCATATCATTCCAAATATATTTAATGGTGATAACAATGAGATTCTTGGCTATTTTGTTCTTATCGGATTCTTTATTCAGTTATTTATCGAATTTCTATCGGGTGGCGTAGAACATGGGCATGGACACTGCACATCACATCATACTGACAGTAAACACATTCACGAAGCATCTCATGAGGAAGCTCATCAGCAGGTAATTTCAATTTCGCCTTATGCACTTCTTATTGGTATAAGTTTACATGCATTTTTCGAAGGCATGCCTTTTGCAAACAGCTTCCATACTCATGAGCATACTCAGCATACGCTTCTTATTGGTATAATTATTCATAAAGTACCAATTGCAATTGCATTAATGGGCCTTTTTCTTTCTACCGGACTTTCTAAAACAAAATCTTTTATACTTATATCAATATTTGCTATATCTGCTCCTTTAGGTGCTTTTGTTGGCGAATTTATTGGCAGTATAATTAGTATTCCAATAGAAGATCTTTATAGAATTATTATGGCTATTCTAGTTGGAATATTTTTACACGTTTCTACAACCATTTTATTCGAATCAAATACCTCACATCGATTCAATTTCTATAAAATAGTTACAATTATTATCGGAGTTGGTTTAGCAATATTATCTAAGTTACTATAATACACCTTTTTATAAATATTATAACATTTCTGCTATTATCTGTTAATTTTTAGTGGATTGTATAATTTTTTATTATACATTTGTAACGGATTTAGTAAACAAATAGAGTAACGTGACTCACCCCTCCCGGGAAGTCTCGTTCCAATATGTTATCATATTGGTAAATAATTTTTTCATTTTGTTAGGGGATATACCGGCTGGAAACAGTCGGTATCTTTTTTTTATGAAGTTCCTAGGTTCAAGTCGCAAACGCAATTTTCAGTTTACAAATTTATAAAATAGTTCTTT
>JAOZSY010000280.1:3233-3315 GCA_029939445.1 Bacteroidales bacterium | reverse complement strand
AGGACAGGCCTCGCCCCAGAGGGCACAAAAAAAGCCAACACTCTCGTGATGGCTTATTTATGTGACCCCTCTGGGGCTCGAA
>JAOZSY010000280.1:0-3133 GCA_029939445.1 Bacteroidales bacterium | reverse complement strand
CCCAGGACCCTCTGCTTAAAAGGCAGATGCTCTACCAGCTGAGCTAAGAGATCATTCTCATTTGTTTGAAGGTTAATTCTTGATTGTTTAGATCAAAAGAGAAATTCATCTCTTGTGATCCCTCTGGGGCTCGAACCCAGGACCCTCTGCTTAAAAGGCAGATGCTCTACCAGCTGAGCTAAGAGATCATCCTTGTTTCAAATGAGGGTGCAAATATACAAGCTTTTATCAAATGAGCAAACAATTTTACAAAAAAAGATAAAGATTTATTAAGCTCTATAATTCAGCAAATTAAAGTGTAAAAAAACTATTTATTGATATATAATAGTATCTTAAACTATTAATAAAAGTTAATATAAAGTCATCATTATTCTTTTTACTTTTGCCAATCGATATTATACCAACAGAATTGAATTATAAAAAGTATTATTTTTAGAAAATAAAATGACATTACAACAACAAGAATCAAATAAAAATTTTAAGGCCTTTATTTGGCATGCGGCTTTTCTTGCTCTAGCAGCAAATTTTATGGATATAGATACCGTTATTCCAGCTATGTTACTATCTGTTGGCGGCAATGCTATTCACCTAGGAATTCTCACAAGCATAATGGTTGGCGGTGCTAGTTTTATGCAATTATTCTTCTCAGGAATGTTATCAAATATAGCCTACAAAAAGAAATTCCTTTTGGCAGCAATAAACCTCCGCGTGCTTAGTTTATTAGGCTTATCCACTCTTTTCTATTTTTCAAAAAGTATAAACCCAAATATTGTACTTCTTACAATATTTGGCCTTATACTTATCTTTTCCTTTAGTGGGAGTTTTGCCAATATTTCCTATATTGATATACTGGGAAAAACCATAACCAAAGCCAAGCGCAAGAAATTCTTCAGTCTTAAACAGTTTATTTCTAGTATAGGGCTACTTATATCTGCTTTTGGAGCAAGTTATGTTCTTAAACAATATGTATTTCCTGAGAACTATTCAGTAACATTTATTTTTGCAGCATCACTCCTATTTATAGCCTCTGGTGGATTCTATTTTCTGAGTGAGAAAACGCCTTCTGCAAAAAAGAGAATGAATTTAAAGAATTTCTTTTCTCAGATGCCCAAAGAAATAAAGCTTAACAAAAACCTAAAGAACTATTTATTTATAATAAATATGCTAGGAATTGGTGTGAGTTTACTACCTTTTGTAATATTACTTGCAAAGGACTCTGGCAGCATAAGCCTCGAAAGTATAGGTAGTTTTATTATCTTCAGCACTTTAGGAATGGCAATAGGAAGAATTAGTCTTATTTATAAAGCTAAAAGTTTTAAATATAAGAATGTACTTCTTTTCAATGTATTTCTTGGATCTGCATTACCGATAATAGCCCTAGCATTACAGAATAATGCTGTACTATTCCCAGGCATATTTCTATTGGCAGGAGTATTTGTTTCCACTTATAAGGTAGCCATGAATGGTATTCTTATTGAAATATCTAATGACGAGAATAGAACATTATACGCCGGAATATCTGGCGCGGGGAACATATTAACAAGCATATTTCCTATAATAGCTGGAATACTACTGGCAAGCCTTGGTTATAATATAGTTTTCGGATTTATTAGCCTGATAATGTTTGCAAGCATATTCTTTATTAGAAAACTGAGGTGCTAAATAAAAAAATGTCAATAGAATAGAGTAAATTAACAATCTATTTTATTGACATTTTTCTACTAACAATAATATCTTTAATAGAACAAACTACCTATTTGATATGCGGCAAATGCAGCAACCCATGCAATAGCTGTAGTATATACAATTTCAAAAATAGCATACCTCCATAAACCAGACTCTCTTTTGATTGCTGCAATGGTTGCTATACATGGAAAATAAAATAACACAAACAACATGAATGCAAAAGCCACAGGTGGCGTATATATTTTCTGTCCTATTTTTGGCCCTGAGGTATATTCTGCAGCTTTAAGTTTTTCGCCTAGCGATTGTGTTCCCTTTGCTTCAGGATCAGATTGATAAAGCACTCCCATAGTAGAAACTACAATTTCCTTAGCAGCAGCTCCTGTAATCAGACTTACTCCAATTTTCCAATCAAAACCAAGCGGGCGAATTACTGGCTCAATAAAATGACCTAATTCACCAATATATGAATTTTCTTGACGCTCACCCTCTTTCATAAGTGAAATCTTATGTGCAACGAACACTTTTGCTATTGCAATACTATCGGCACTTATACTATTGTCTTGCGTAGCTTTATGAAGCATTTCTATTTCAACTGCATCATAATCTTGCAAATAATCAACTTCTCTAGGGAAATAACCCAATGCCCAAATAAGAACAGAAGCAATAAGAATTATTCCTCCCATCTTCTTAAGATACATTTCAGCCTTAAACCACATATGCTTTACAATTGTTAGAGCTGTGGGTACACGGTATGGAGGCAATTCCATTACAAAAGGCAATTCCTTAGATTTAAATAATGTTTTCTTGAAAATCCATGCTACAATTCCTGCCATCATAATTCCTAATGAATATATAAAGAAAAGCATAGTACCAGGGTATTGGGGAAAGAAAGCACTAATAATTACCACATATACGGGCAATCTTGCACTACACGACATAAATGGATTAATAAGCATTGTTACCAACCTATCATTTCTTCCTTCGATGGTACGAGTTGCCATAATAGCAGGCACATTACACCCAAAGCCCATTAGTAATGGAATAAATGAGCGGCCATGTAATCCTACTTTATGCATTATTTTATCAACAATAAAAGCCACACGAGCCATATAGCCAGTATCTTCCATTATGGAAATAAAGAAGAAAAGTATAAGTATATTGGGTAAGAAACTAATAACACTTCCCACACCACCAATTATACCATCAACTAATAAATCTCTAAATATACTTGGCTGCATTAGATTAGAAACAAAACTACTGTGGTATGAAGGTACAGCAATTACTGCTCCACCACCAACTTTAGTCCACAAACCGCTTTCTCCTTCACGAGGATTTACTCCATCGAAAGTAGTTGAGGTAGCACACACAGATTTATCGAGTCCGGGATTCACCAGAACTGAATTGTTTGTTACTTCAACATCATCGGAAGCACTACATTCATTAGCTG
>JAOZSY010000279.1 GCA_029939445.1 Bacteroidales bacterium | reverse complement strand
ATCGACAATCGTTAAACAATTAAATCATTATACCATTATATCATTCTCAATTCCTAATTCTTCACCCTTCACTCTTCACTCTTCACTCTTCTCCTTTGACCCTTAGTACTTAGCGCTAAGTCCCATTTCATAAAGCGCATACGACCACATATCTACTTTATCTTGTATAACCATTGCTGTTGGTTTACCTGCTCCATGACCTGCATTTTTATCAATTCTGATAAGTACAGGCTTGTCGCATCCTTGTGCGGCTTGCAATCTTGCAGCAAATTTGAACGAATGTGCTGGAAAAACTCTATCGTCGTGATCAGCAGTTACCACTAGGGTAGAAGGGTAGCATTCGCCATCCTTTAGTACATGCACTGGTGAGTATTTAATAAGATTGTTGAACTGAATAGAGTCGTCAGAAGTGCCATAATCATTGGCCCAATAGTAGCCAATTGTAAATTTATGATAACGCAACATATCCATTACACCAACACCCGGGAAGGCCACTTTGAATAAATCAGGACGTTGAATCATTGTTGCACCAACCAATAGCCCACCATTTGAGCGACCACTTATTGCAAGATAATCGGTTGATGTATATTTATTATCTATTAAGTAATTTGCAGCAGCAATAAAATCGTCAAATACATTTTGCTTATTTAGTTTAGTACCTGCCTCATGCCATTTCTCGCCAAATTCGCCACCACCTCTTAGGTTTGCTTGTACATATATTCCTCCTTGTTCCAACCATAGTAATCTGTCTACAGAAAAACTTGGAGGTAAGCTAATGTCAAAACCACCATAACCATAAAGCATAGTAGGATTCTTACCATTAAGTTCTATTCCTTTTTTAGAAACTATAAACATTGGAATTTCAGTACCATCTTTACTTTTATACCATATTTGCTTAGTTTCGTAATTCTCCATATCAAAATCTAATTCGCTTTTGCGAAATAGTTCAGAAGTATTGGCTTCAATATCATATTTATAGCTCAAGCCAGGAGTAGTAAAAGATGTAAAGGAATAAAACAACTGCATAGTTTCTTCATCTCCAGAAATACTACCACTAAAAGTGCCAATACCTGGTAATTTCACTTCTTGCTTTATGCTTCCATCCGCATTATGAACAAAGGCTTGAGAAGAAGCATTATGCAAATAATATGAAATTATATATTTGCCTCTGATACTAATTCCATCCATTACGTCTTCTTTTTCAGCAATAACTTCTTTTTGTTCGCTTGTATTTGTGTCTATTGATATAACTTTAGAGTTAGGCGCGTTTTCGTTAGTTTTTATGTATAACATATTACCGATATTACCAATAATGCCAATTTGATAGTCGTAATTCTTAGTTATTACAGTCCATTCTTTAGCATCAGCTTTTTTATACCATAGCGAATTACCTCTAGAATTAGGGTCGCTACCACTCATGACTAAAAAGCTCTCGTCCTTGGTGGCATAAATTGAATACATACGTCCAGGATTCTCTTTATCCTCATGTATAAGTTTATCATCATCTTGGTTTTCTCCAATTTTATGATAATAAACCATTTGATTTACGTTCTTTCCCTTTAAATCATCACCTTCTTTTGGTGCAGGGAATTTTCCATAAAAGAAACCATCTTTAAACCAATTTACACCGCTAAATTTCACCCACTCAATATGGTCAGCTAGTTTCTCTTTGGTCAAAACGTCAATTACAAAAATCTCATTCCAGTCGCTACCACCTTTAGAAATTAGGTAGGCGCAGTATTTGCCATCTTTTGAGAAACTCATTCCTGATAGGGAAGTAGTTCCATCCTCAGAGAATGTGTTTGGGTCAATAAAAACCTCTGGTTCTGCATCTAAATCATCCATTTTATAGAGAACAGACTGATTTTGAAGTCCGTTATTCTTATAAAAATACCAGAAATCTCCTTTTTTAAATGGTAATCCAATTTTTGGATAATTCCATAGTTTTTCTAATCGTTCTTTCATGGCATTACGGAAAGGAATTTTGTCCAAATATGAATTGGTTACTATATTTTCGGCATCAACCCATTTGCCGGTTTCTTCAGAATTGTCATCCTCTAGCCAACGATAAGGATCGGCTACTTCTGTTCCAAAATAATTATCCACTACATCACCAGTTTTGGCTTGTGGATATTCGATGTTATTTTCTTTTTTTACCTGCTCCATATTGTTGCATGATGTAAATAGTGCCACTAAGGCTACCATAATTGTTAATGTAGTTTTCATATGTTTAAAATATATTAAGTATATGATATGTAACACTTTATGACTAAAATAAGCACTTACTTAAGTGTTTAATGATTATTTTAATCATGGTGTTTCATATTATTGTTTAGGAATTAAATCATATTGTATTTTCTTATTATTCTTCTTTTCTTCGGATTCTTTATTTCTTGCGTCAATATCAGGGTAGTATTTCCATGCATTATTCTCCCAACGCAATGCATCAAAGATATTAGATTCAGGATAGTAAAAATCATAAAATTCCAACATCTGTGGTGATGTGGGAACTAATCTATCCAAAACAATCATATTATCTTTTATGGTTTTTATTTTCACTTTCTCTTTTTTATTGCCACTTTGAGCATTAAAACCAGATTGAGAGCTTCTGCTACTACTATTATTTTTTTTACCCTTTTTAGTTTTTATTATAATAGTTTGATAATCGTAATCAATATACATATTACTTTGTGAGCTAAACTTAAATATTAGTCGTTTGGAAGAACGTCTATTTTTTGCAAAATATTCATAGCCTTTAATGCTGAATAAATTATAACCAAATGTAATGCCTCCATTATTTCTTAGAGTAATAATTTCAATAACCTTACTTTGTATTGTTTTGCTAACACCTTTCCACCCTATAACAGTATAGAAAGTTTTTTTACCTCTTTTAGTGGTTATTATTTTATAATAATAGGAGCCGTACCATCTTTTTATATTTAGTGTTTTGTTCTGTACCGAATACCCTAATTTATCTGTTTGATCAATTAATTTGGAACTGCCATATTGTTTTTTGCTTGAATTATAACTCTGTGCAATTCCTTTATAAGCAAAAGCCTTGTCAGAAAAAGGAACTACCCAAGTATATAGCCTTAGTTTTTTATCATCGCTTGTAATTACCTTTACTATTTTTAAGCTGCTTAAGTCAAAATCAATGGAATTTTCTTGTTTTGCAAACCTCAAAATATAATTAGAAAGTTTATCCGATAATTCTTGTTTTCTATTATCGCTATTAGTTTTATAAATCAATTCGGAGGAATAATGTAGAATAGAGTCTTTATAAGATTCTAATAGTGTTGTGTTTTGCGCTTTTGATTGAACA
>JAOZSY010000072.1:3514-11443 GCA_029939445.1 Bacteroidales bacterium | reverse complement strand
AGTAAAAGGTAGTCAGCAAATAAAAGAACTAAGTATTATTGATATTAGTGGTAAAATGGTATTACAAAAGCAAGTTAATGCAATTCAAAGCCGACTTGATATACGAAAACTTGCATCAGGGCTATATGTTATCGAAGGACTTATGAAAAATGGAAGGCGCTTCAGTGAGAAGTTTGTTAAGGAGTGATGGGTTATAGTCCCGATAGATATCTGGATCAGTTTTTTCATTTGATTATTAGAAAAGCATTGTTTGCTAACAGTAATAATAATGCAGATTAAGATTAATAAAACATGCTTAAATTTCGTACTTTTGCATAATAGTAAATAATACTTATAAGGTTTATGAAATTTCTAATACTTAGGTTTTCTTCCATTGGTGATATTGTGCTTACCACACCGGTAATACGTGCTTTGGCTAATGCAGGGCATGAGGTGCATTTTGTTACTAAGGATAAGTTTAAAATGGTATTAGAAAACAACCCCAATATAAATAAGCTGTTTACTTTTAAGAATGAAATTACAGAAATAGACAATCAGCTGAAGAGCGAAAATTACGATTACATCATTGATCTCCACCATAATCTTAGAACAAAACGTTTAATTGCCAAACTTAGAAAGCCTGTAAGGTCTTTTAATAAACTTAACTATGAAAAGTGGTTGCGGGTATATTTAAGAATGGATATTCTTCCTCCAGTACATATTGTAGATAGATATATGGATACTTTAAGTCAGTTCGATTTAAAATATGATGGCAAAGGATTGGATTACTATATTAGTAATGAGGATGATATTTTTTTCTTACAACTTGGCTTAGATAAGAGCGAAGATTATAGTGTGTTTGTAGTTGGTGGAGCGCATTTCACAAAGCAAATACCAAAGGATATTTTTGTGAATATTGCCAATAAATCTAATTCTAAAATAGTATTAGTTGGTGGCAATGACGATATTATTAAAGCAGAAGAAATTAAGAAAGAAATAGGAGATAATTGTATTGATTTATGTGGGCAACTATCTTTAAATCAATCGGCGGCGGTGGTGAAATATGCTAGAAATATTATTACAGCAGATACAGGTCTTATGCATATTGCTGCGGCATTTGATAGAAATATTATTGCTCTTTGGGGAAATACTATTCCTGAATTTGGGATGACGGCTCTTTTGCCAAATGATTCTAATAGCATAGTTTATAATGCTGAAGTAAAAGGCCTTAGATGTCGCCCTTGTAGCAAAATAGGATATGATAAATGCCCTAAAAAACATTTTAACTGTATGCTTCAGCAAGATGTAGAGGGTATAAGTCTGGCTTTAAAATAACTCAATATTGTCAATCAATCTAACATCACCCATTTCCACAACAATAAAACCTATATAATCAGTATTGCTTTCCCAGTTCTCACATTTTATTAGAGTGTTAGCTTCCGAAATCTCAAAATAAGTAATCCTCATTTCAGAATTTGAGTTTATTCTATTCTCAACTTCTTTAGTCAAATTATTAGGCGAATAATTCTCAATATTCTCCTTTGCCCAAAGCATTGTTTTACGAATAAAAGGAGCCTCATCTCTTTGGTGCTTTGTAAGTCGAGTATTTCTACTACTCATTGCTAGCCCATCATTTTCACGAATTATTTCACAACCAATAATATTTGGCGATAAATTATATTGTCGGGTAAGTTCTTTAATTATAAGTAGTTGTTGATAGTCTTTCTTGCCAAAGTATGCATTATTGGGTTCTACAATATCAAATAGTTTTTTTACAATAGTTCCAACTCCTTGAAAATGACCAGGTCTATCTTTGCCTTCCATTACTTGCTCAATTGTACCAAAGTTAAATAATATTTCAGTTTCGGGTTTTGGATACATGGCTTCAACAGTAGGCGTAAAAACTAAATCGCAGTTTATAGAATCTAATAATTCAATATCCGCATTCATAGTACGAGGATAGTTCTGTAGGTCAGCACTATTATTAAACTGAGTTGGATTTACAAAAATGGAGCATACCGTTATGTCGTTTTCAGTAATACTCGACTTTATTAATGAAATATGACCATTATGTAGAGCTCCCATTGTAGGAACAAACCCAATGGATTTTCCGTTTTTTCTAAGCTTATTTAAGTGCTCTTGTAAGTCATAAATATCACTAAATATTCTCATAAACAATGCTTTGTGTGTTTTGTTAAAATGTAAGCTTATCGTTGATAATCGGCTTCAAAGCTAAGGTATTTTTTAGTACCTTTGCAGTCTTATAAATACATACAAAATATTATGGTAAAGCCAAAAGTATTATACGTAACTCAAGAAGTTAAACCTTATTTGCCAAGTACTCATATGAGTACAATTGGTCGTCAGTTGCCGCAAGCAATTCAAGAAAGCAAGAAAGAGATTCGAGTTTTTATGCCACGTTTTGGCTTAATTAACGAACGTAGAAATCAGCTTCATGAGGTTATACGTCTTTCGGGAATGAACCTTATCATAAATGATATGGATCACCCTTTAATTATTAAAGTTGCGTCTATTCAATCTGCTCGTATGCAGGTTTATTTTATAGATAATGAAGATTATTTCCACCGTAAATTTGTTTTTCGTTCTAAAAAAGGAGAGTTTTTTCCTGATAACGACGAGAGAGCAATATTTTATGCTCGTGGCGTAATCGAAACTGTTAAGAAACTTAGCTGGGCACCGGATATTATTCATGTGCATGGCTGGTTTGGTAGTTTAGTGCCAATGTATTTAAGAAGAATTTTCCAAGATAATCCTCTTTTTTCAGATTCAAAAATTGTGTTTTCTATTTATAATGATGGCTTTGATGAAAAGCTTGATGATGTTTTTGTAGAAAAACTGCAACATGAAGGATTAGATCCTAATGATATGTTATACTATAATGATAAATCATACGTTGGAATGATGAAAAGCGCTATTGATTTATGCGATGCAGTAATATTTAGCGAAGCAGACCTTAATGCAGAAGTAGAGGAATATGCCAGAGAAAGTGGTAAAGAAATCCTTGATTATGTAGAAGGTGATGACTGCGCTAAGGCATATAATAATTTTTATGATGGTTTACTTGAAGAAAAAGAATAATAGATTGAAAAATATATATTTAATTAAAACACTGCTGATAATAATATTATCGGCAGTTGTATTTTCAGGATGTAAGAAAACAGAAGGTGTTGGGCTTGATGTAATTGCTGACCCTAAAGACGCACTAGATGTTGGGTATTTTGAAGGATTTAGGTTGTCAACGTATTCTACACCAATAGATTCCGTGCCTACTAAAAACCTTATAGCAGTATTGCTAGGAAGTATTAGTGATGCAACTTTTGGAGTTTCGTCCACTGGTTTTTATACTCAAATTAGATTGTCAAATAATAATATAAGTTTTGGCGATAATCCTGTATGCGATTCTATAGTTTTAACTTTAGAATATGCTGGTTTTTATGGCGATAGCACTAGTGTTCAACATCTAAAAGTTTTTGAAATGGATGAGCCTATTGTTGATGATACCGCATATTATTCTAATGATATTTTTGCAGTGAAATCTCCACCCTTATTTGATGCAGACTATGAGTTTAACCTAAAAGATTCCATAGATATATTTGGCACACAAGTAAGACCTCATATCAGATTATATCTTGATAATAGCTTTGGAGATAAAATTCTTGATAAATCAGGAAGTACAGAGCTGAGTAATAATGAAGAATTTAATAATTTTATTAATGGACTGGCAGTAATGTCGGATAATGTTGCCATGGATGGTGGCCAAGCTACAGTAAATTTATTATCGAGTTTGTCGGCTCTTACCCTATATTATCATAATGATGAGGATACTACTTATGAAGTATTTGTAATCAATGGCAATTGCGATAGAGTTTCTCATTTCGAACATGATTATGCTAGTGCTAGCCCTAATTTTATTTCTCAAGTAATGAATGGTGATACTACTAGTGGACAGCAAGAATATTTTTTAAATGGATTGGCTAGCTCAAGAGGAAATATCACTATTTTGGATCTTGACTCAATAATTGATAACGGACCTTATGCTGTGCATATGGCAGAATTAATATTGCCAGCTTCGCCAAATAATAATAGCTTGGCAACTCCTGGTCAGATTACAATTGCGGGAATTAATTCTGAAGGAAAAAATATTTATTTAATTGAAACAGCCGAAGGAAGTGCTTTTCTTGGAGGTGCTTATGATGATGTAAATAAAGAATACATTTTTAATATTACAAGAACTATACAATCATTATTTTTAGGAAGAAGCGAATTAAAAGGTTTCCGTACAATTGTTTCAGGAGAATCTACAAATCCTAGAGGGGTAATTATAAATGGTGCTGAAGAATCAAATAAAACCCGTTTGAGAGTATATTATACAAAGATTGACTAATTAAAAAATAAAAAATATGTGTGGAATTGTTGCGTATTTAGGGGATAAACAAGCTTACCCAATTCTTATAAAGGGTTTGAAAAGATTAGAATATAGAGGCTACGACAGCTCAGGAGTTGCTCTTATTGATGGTGATTTAAATATATATAAACGAAAGGGTAAAGTTTCTGAATTAGAGAAATTTTCTGTCGGAAAAAATATTGAAGGAAAGATAGGAATTGCCCATACAAGATGGGCAACTCATGGAGAGCCTAATGATGTTAATGCTCATCCCCATACTTCACAAAATAAAAATATGGCAATAATCCATAACGGAATTATTGAGAATTATAATGTTCTGAAAGAAGAACTTATTAATAGAGGCCATATTTTTGAAAGTGAAACTGATACCGAAGTCCTTATCCATCTTGTAGAAGATATTCAGCAAAATGAAAAACTAGACCTTGTTGAGGCAGTTAGAGTTGCTTTAAATCAGGTTGTAGGTGCCTATGCTATGGTTATTATTTCTAAAGGTGATGATAAAAAGCTTATTGCTGCAAAAAATGGTAGCCCAATGGTTATTGGTATTGGTGAAAATGAATTTTTGATTGCCTCTGATGCTACACCAATTGTTGAGCATACTCGAAAAGTTGTTTATCTTGAAGATGAAGAGATGGCAGTTATGGAGTTAGGCAAAGAGCTTGAGCTTAAAAGTATAGGTAATATAAAGCATACTCCATATTTTCAAGAATTAACAATAAATCTTGATGTTCTTGAAAAAGGTGGTTATGATCATTTTATGCTTAAGGAAATTTTTGAGCAACCTACTTCAATAAAAGAAACAATGCGTGGGCGATTACGTATTGATGATGGCGTTGTATGGTTGGGCGGAATTCGCGATTATCATCACAAACTTAAGAATGCCAAGCGTATTCTTATGATTGCTTGTGGAACATCGTGGCATGCAGGCCTTGTTGGCGAATACCTTTTTGAGGAACTTACTCGTATTCCTGTAGAAGTGGAATATGCTTCAGAATTTAGATATCGTAATCCAATTATAACGGAGGATGATGTGGTTATAGCAATCTCTCAATCGGGTGAAACTGCTGATACTCTAGCCGCAATTAAAATGGCAAAAGAGAAAGGTGCAACCATTCTAGGAATTTGTAATGTTGTGGGTTCAAGTATCCCTCGTTTTTCTGATGCGGGATCATATACTCATGCTGGTCCTGAAATTGGTGTAGCTTCTACCAAAGCATTTACATCTCAGGTTACAATACTTACAATGATGGCACTTATGATTGCTCATGAAAAAGGCACAATCTCTAGTTCTAGATATCAGCAATTAATTGCAGAGCTTAATGTTATTCCAAAATTGGTAGAGGAGGTTCTGAAAACAGATAAGGTTGTTGAAAAGATAGCAGCTCTTTATAAAGATGCTCGTAATTTCTTATATCTTGGTCGTGGTTATAACTTTCCTGTTGCATTGGAAGGTGCATTAAAACTTAAAGAGATTTCTTATATTCATGCAGAGGGTTATCCTGCTGCCGAAATGAAACATGGCCCAATTGCTCTTATTGATGAGGAAATGCCAGTTGTAGTAATTGCTCCAAAACGTGGCCATTATGATAAACTTGTTAGTAATATTCAGGAGGTGAAAGCTCGTAAGGGTAAAGTAATCGCTGTTGTAACTAAAGGTGATGTTGAAGTAGCAAAAATTGCTGACCACGTTATTGAAATTCCAGATGTAGATGAATTATTAGTTCCTCTTATTGCTACTGTACCATTGCAATTATTAAGTTATCATATAGCTGTTATGCGTGGATGTAATGTTGATCAGCCTCGTAATTTGGCTAAATCAGTAACTGTAGAATAGGAGATTAGTTTTTTTTAATAGCTGGAAAATGAGTACTGATAAAGATAAGGAGCAAGAAGATAATTGGTATGTTTTTTATGTTACAGCAAAGCATGAACGAAAAGCAGAGAAGCTTCTTATTCGTGATGGATATAATTGTTATCTGCCAATTATAACGGTTTTAAAACAATGGAAACAGCGCAAAAAACATGTTGAAGAACCTTTATTTAAATCATATATTTTTGTAAAGGTCAGAAAAAATGAAATTTATGATGTGCTACAAACGCCGTCAGTAATTTCTTATATTCGATTTGCAGGAGAACCAGCAGTTATTAGTCAACAGCATATTGATTTAATTCAAGAATTAATACAGAATAAAACAAAATTTAATATAAGTAGTGAAAGGGTAAAGGTGGGAGAGCAAATAACTCTAAAATCAGGACCTTTTGAAGGAGAAAAAGGAGTAGTAAAAGAAATTAGAGGAACAAAAAAATTATTAGTTGTGCTCAATTCAATAGATTTTACTCTCGAAATAGAATTGTAAATAAATTAAAAATAATAGATATGACAGCAGAAATTATTACAGAAAAAGGAGTTATGAAACTTAACTTCTTTGAGAAAGATGCGCCAAAAACAGTAGAAAACTTTGTAAAATTGGCAAAGAGTGGTTTTTATAATGGATTAACTTTTCATAGAGTTATCCCTGATTTTGTTATTCAAGGTGGTTGCCCTGAAGGAACAGGTGCTGGTGGCCCAGGTTATAGTATTGATTGTGAGCTTGATGGTGATAATCAATATCATGATAGAGGAGTGCTTTCGATGGCGCATGCAGGAAGAAATACTGGCGGGTCTCAGTTTTTTGTTTGCCATAGCCGTACTAATACTTCTCACTTAGATAGAAATCATACTTGCTTTGGTAAAGTATACGAAGGACTTGATGTAATTGATGATATTAAGGCTGGTGATAAGATTGAAAAAATTAATATAATTGAAGATTAAGTAAGAGATGGAAATTACAGGAAAATTATCAGAGATATTGCCAGAGCAAGGTGGACAAGGAAAAACCGGAAATGCATGGCGTAAGCGCTCTTTTGTTATCGAAACTATGGATACACAATATCCTAAGAAAGTTTGTTTTGATGTATGGGGCGATAAAATAGACCAATTAGGGAATATTGCTATTGGCGAAGAAATGGAAGTAAGTTTTGATGTAGAGTCAAGAGAATTTAATGGAAAATGGTATACAAATGCTAAGGCATGGAAGTTTGAGAAATTGCAAGCAGGAACATCTGCGGCAGCACCTCAAGGAAATGCTAATCCTCCATTACCTTCAGCGGGGTCAGTACCTCCACCTCCACCTCCACCTCCTCCAATGAATGAACCTACTGACGACCTTCCATTTTAAATGATTGTCTAATTATAGTAAAAGAGCCAAATTCTACAGAATTTGGCTCTTTTTTATTTAATTCTTCTCGACACTTTTTATTGGAGAGGATTGAACCTCTATGAATATCAATCCCCCGCCTCGCATTATCCCTCGCTGCCCCCTTCTCCAAGGGGGACTGTTAGAATTAGAGTTTCAAGTCCTCCTTGAACCTGTACTGAGCATAGCCGAAGTAAAAGGAGGTGGACAAATTGCAAATTGATTTTGGTAGGTTTCTATGGATTTTATTCAATTTGTTCGGAGGATTGAACCTCTATGGATATCAAT
>JAOZSY010000072.1:0-3414 GCA_029939445.1 Bacteroidales bacterium | reverse complement strand
TTATTCAATTTGTTCGGAGGATTGAACCTCTATGGATATCAATCCCCCGCCTTGCAATACCCAACGCTGTCCCCTTCTCCAAGGGGGACTGTTAGAATTAGAGTTTCAAGTCCTCCTTGAAGAAGGAGGTGGACAAATTGCAAATTGATTTTGGTAGGTTTCTATGATTTTTATTCAATTTGTTCGGAGGATTGAACTTCTATGGATATCAATCCCCCGCCTTGCAATACCCAACGCTGCCCCCTTCTCCAAGGGGGATTCTTCCAAAATCAGTCATCCTTATAGTTATGGTTTGACTTTTTGGTTCTCTTCAATCGTATAAATTGCAAATTCAATACTTCTAATTATAGCTTCCAGTTCCTTTACTATATCAGATTCTGTAAACCGTAAAAATTCATAGCCTAAGCTTTCTATTTTTTTCTGACGTTCAAAGTCATTATTATTTTCTTTAGTTAAGTGAGAGCCCCATCTATTTCTATTATTAATTTTAGCTTTCTGCAAATAAAGTCAACAATGTAATTATCAATTGGAAATTGTCTATTAAAAGTGTAGCCTGTTTTCTTAGATTTGAGAATGAATTTCCATAGAATTGCTTCGCCCTTTGTTCCTTGTTTTCGGTGCTTACGAGCAAAATGCTTAAGGTGCTTATTGTAATTTGATTTTTTCAAGAGTAGTTATTTTATCCAAAAGTAATACTTTATGAGTTACTATTATTAATTAATAGATTATGTTTATTAATTTCCCATTTTATTAATTGTTTAAATAGAAAATAATAAGTCTGATAATCGAAGTCCTCCTTGAAGAAGGAGGTGGACAAATTGCAAATTGATTTTTGTGGTTTTCTATGGATTTTATTCAATTTGTTCGGAGGATTGAACCTCTATGGATATCAATCCCCCGCCTTGCTTTCACCCACGCTGCCCCCTTCTCCAAGGGGGACTGTTAGAATTAGAGTTTCAAGTCCTCCTTGAACCTGTACTGAGCATAGCCAAAGCAGAAGGAGGTGGACAAGTCGTTTATTTGGTTTGCATTTTCCTAAAATACCCACCAACCCACTGGCCGCCAAAAAATGCGGCAATCATAAATGGATAGGTCCACCATTGAAATCCTAGCTCAAAATATATTCGCAAAAATACTACTACAGGAATAGGTAAATGCACTGCCAGAACCCAATAAATAGAAAATTTTTTCACTCCCTTGCGCCAATACCCAAAGGGTAAGTTCAGAACAAAAACTAGTATTAGTACTATTATTAAATTTTGGTATTCCATATTGCAAATGTAAAGTAAAATATAGAATTTATTAGTAATTCTGTTAATGAGTTTTAGTAAAAAAAGCTTGATTAATCAAACATCTTCTTTTGTATCTTTGCACTCTCAAAATATTTACAATTATGAATGAATTATCAGAACAAGAAGTAGTAAGAAGAAATTCGCTACAAGAATTATATAAGTTAGGAATAAACCCTTTTCCTCCAGAGGCTTTTGAGGTCAATGCAAATAGTGAAGAAATTAAAAATAATTTTGATCCAGAAGCAGAAAATTACCAAGATGTGGTAATTGCTGGCCGTATAATGACTCGTCGTATTATGGGAAAAGCTTCTTTTACTGAAATACAAGATGAAAAAGGTCGTATTCAACTTTATTTCAATCGTGATATTATTTGCCCTGATGAAGATAAAACTCTTTATAATGTAGTTTTCAAGAAACTACTTGATATTGGTGATATTATTGGTATTACTGGAAGTGCTTTTATTACTCAAACTGGCGAATTGTCAATAAGAGTTAAGTCATATAAGATTCTTAGTAAAGCACTACGCCCATTGCCAGTTATTAAGGAGAAAGATGGAAAATCATTTGATGCTTTTACAGACCCAGAACAGCGATATCGTCAACGTTATGTGGATTTAATTGTGAACTCACATGTACGTGATACTTTCATTAAGCGGAGCAAGGTTATAAGTTCTATGCGTGAGTTTTTCAATGCAAAAGGATATCTTGAAGTTGAAACACCAATCTTGCAACCTATTCCTGGAGGAGCTTCTGCTCGTCCATTTATTACTCATCATAATGCGCTTAATATACCTTTATACCTTCGTATAGCCAACGAGCTTTATCTAAAGCGTCTTATTGTTGGAGGTTTCGAGGGTGTTTATGAGTTTGCAAAGGACTTCCGTAACGAAGGAATGGATAAAACCCATAATCCAGAGTTTACAGTAATGGAAATATATGTGGCTTATAAGGATTATAATTGGATGATGGATTTCACGGAACGTATGTTGGAGAAAGTTTCGATGGATATTAATGGAATTACTGAGCTAACTTATGGTGAAAACAAGGTGGATTTTAAGGCCCCATTTGCAAGAGTTACAATGCTTGATTCTATAAAAGAATATACTGGTTTTGACCTAAACGGAAAGTCTGAGGGTCAAATCCGAGACATCTGTAAGGAAATTGGTCTTAATGTGGACGAGTCAATGGGTAAAGGAAAGCTTATTGACGAAATATTTGGCGAGAAATGTGAGCATAATTATATTCAGCCTACCTTTATTACTGACTACCCAGTTGAGATGTCGCCACTTTGTAAAAAACATCGCGAAAATGACCAGCTTACCGAGCGTTTTGAGCTTTTTGTAAATGGTAAAGAACTTGCAAATGCATATACAGAACTTAACGACCCAATAGATCAAAAAGCCCGTTTCGAAGAGCAATTAAAACTTAGCGAAAAAGGTGATGATGAGGCAATGTTTATCGACCATGATTTTATTCGTTCTTTAGAATATGGTATGCCTCCAACATCAGGTATGGGTATCGGAATTGATCGTTTGGTTATGTTTATGACAAATCAAGAGTCTATTCAAGAGGTGCTATTATTCCCTCAAATGCGACCAGAAAAGAAAAAAGCTATAACAACTGATGCTGATTTTATGGCATTGGGAATTCCTGAGGAATTAGTTGTCATAGTTCGTAAAGTTGGTATTAATACTATTGATGAACTTAAAGAACAAGCTCCTAATAAATTTCACCAACAAGTTTGTGGAATGCGCAAAAAACTTAAACTAGATATTAAAAATCCTAGTATTGATGATATAAAAGCTTGGATTGAAGGGTAAGGTTGGTGATCAGTAATAGGTAATCTGTGAACAGTGATTAGAATCAACGAAACGATACTGTTTGTATTTTAAAAAGCCACTAAAAACTTAGTAGAACATAAATATAAAAGGAGCTTATGAATTTTTCATAAGCTCCTTTTTTTGTGTCTTGGGCATTCTGCCCGACGATGATAGTTATATCAAATTAATACCAAAACACGCCATATAAATCATTTCTATTTCCCTATTACTGCGTTAAAAATTATTTCCATAGCTATACTTCGACAAGCTCAGCACAAGTGGCTATGCAAATAATTTTCGTC
>JAOZSY010000485.1 GCA_029939445.1 Bacteroidales bacterium | reverse complement strand
ATTCGTGAGCTTGAAAAAAGAGGTATAAAGCCAGATCTTATTATAGGAACTAGTGCTGGGGCTCTAGTAGGAGGTATGTATGCTGCAGGGCTTACTCCAAATCAGCTTGAGGAGATTGTGAGGAATGCTGATTGGGATTACCTAATGAATGATGCAATTCACAGAGAAAATCTTTTGATAGGGCAGGGTGATAAAAATAAAAATTCTATAATTTCATTGCCTTTAGATGGGCTAAAACCAGCAATGGTTAGTGGGGTATATGAAGGCCAGAATCTATTAACGTTTTTTGAAATGGCTGTGAATAAGTATAATAGGGTAATGGATTTTGATGATCTAGTAATCCCTTTTAGGAGCATAGGTACTAATATTGAAACTGGTGAAATGAAAGTGTTTGAAAGCGGTAAGCTAGCAGATGCTATGAGAGCTAGTATGAGTATTCCTTCTGTTTTTTCTCCATACGAAATTGATGGTGAGTTATATGTAGATGGTGGATTAGTAAATAATTTGCCAAGTGATATTGCTAAGGAATTAGGTGCTGATATTGTAATTGGTGTTGATGTTGGTGCTGTATTGTATAAGAAAGAAGAGATAAACTCTATATTGCAAATACTAGATCAATCAGCTAGTTTTTATAATGCCAGAATATCTAAAGTGAATGCTAAATTATGCGATATTTATATACGCCCTGATATTGAAGGAATTAGCGCTTTGTCTTTTGATAATGTATTATCTATTATTGAAAGAGGTGTTGATGCTTTTAATGTAGTAGAATATCAAGTAGATTCTATTTTTAATAAGTATAATCTTTCTCCAATTGTATCAACAGATACTGTTAATGATAAATATATTCGAATACAATCTATAGATTACAAATTAGATAGTTATAGAACAATAAAAAGAAAATCAGCGATTAATCTGATGAAAGGGAAAATGGATTTGGAAACACCTTGTACCATCACAGAAGAGGAGTTTAAAAGAAAGATTAATAGACTTTATGGCTCAAGATATTTTAAAAAAAT
>JAOZSY010000278.1 GCA_029939445.1 Bacteroidales bacterium | reverse complement strand
ATGAGAGGTTACTTATAAAAACAGCACAAATGTTCTGGGATCATTTACTTGATATATTAAAAAGAATACCTAAAAACTAGGTTTCTTCTTGAAAACAAAAAAGCCATCAATGTTGAAATATTGTTTCAATATTGATGGCTATTATTATTTATTCTAGTTTATTAAATTTCAATAAGATTATTCTCATATGCATACCTAATTAGGTCTTCTCTATTATCAAGTTTAATCCTTATGAATAGTTTCTTTAGATATAGCTCTATTGTAGTTATGTTTAATTCTAATTGCTGAGATATTTGTTCATCAGTATTTCCTGCACAAACTAATGATAATATCTCTTTCTCTATTCTTGAGATAACAATATTATCAGTCATAGGTTTTTCAACCACTTCTTCAATTAAAGACTCTTTAACCTCAGTACCATAGTATAACTCGCCTTCAAGCACTTTTTCAATAGAGTTTATAATTTCTTTTATATCAGAATTTTTAAGAATATATCCATGAATACCAATGTCCATCATCTCCTTAATTATACTTAAATCGCTATGCATTGTAAGCATAATTATTTTAATATTAGGATAATTTTTCTTAATCTCAATGGCAGCTTCCATGCCATCCATTATAGGCATTCTTATATCCAATAGTATTAAATCAGGCTTATAAACTGTAAGCTTTTGTAACAAATCTTGGCCATTAACCGCAGTGGCAATAACCTGTATATCATAGTTTTTAGTTATAGTATTCTTTAAAACATCAAGAAATATCTCATGATCCTCCGCTATAATAATTTTAATATCTTTATGGTCTTTCATATTTGAATATTATTAAGAATTTCTGTTTGTTAATCAGTGCTATAATTATTTTTTTTTATCTTTTACAAAATAACTACATTCTTACATAAATAACAACATCTATTAGTAGGTAAATTACCTGATTTTCTAAATTATTATTAATTATAAAATAATTTTATATTTTACTCCCAAAGAAAACCACCTGCCTGGCTGTTCTAAATTTCCATAATCTTGATATTGTTTATTAAAAACATTACTTAAATCTGCATATACATGCCATGAATCATGTTTCCAATTCAATCTTAAATCTAGCAAAGCAAAGTCATCATAGTTTTGTGGCACAAAGCTTTTATCATTAGCATTATACTTCTGGTATTCGCCAAATCTATCATTATATCTAAAATTATACCCTAAGCTTAGATTCTTATAAATATTGTGCTCTAAATTTATTACAAATTTATTCTTCAAATAATCCATTACATAATGCGACTGATAATCTGAAGAAGATGACTGCTTATTAATATAGCTATAATTGAAAGATAAATTCTTAATAAAATCTCCTTTAAAATCTTTAGTATTAATGGCTACACTAATGTCAAAACCATAGGACTGCACATTTGTAATATTAATTGGTTGCCATTTAACAGTATCAGATTTTCTCACCCAATCAATACTATTATCGGCATCATTATAAAAAGCTTCAGCATTGAATTTAAGAAAACCTATATCGAATTTTGACCCAATTTGATATGCTACTTGGCTTTCGGCAAGCAAATCAGGATTACCAATATTGCTAGGACCATTATAGTATAAATCAGTAAAAGTTGGCAAACGCATTCCTTTATTTATTCCTGCATAAAACTTTAAGCTATTGTTCACTGAATAACTCATGTCT
The DNA here is from genome assembly GCA_029939445.1 of Bacteroidales bacterium. Lineage (GTDB taxonomy): Bacteria > Bacteroidota > Bacteroidia > Bacteroidales > UBA1556 > UBA6267. Next base: position 1,679 of record JAOZSY010000278.1, on the reverse strand, counting down.
ATACCAGGGAAAACACCATTCTCATTATTGGTTTTGGGGAAATAGTAATACATAAGTCCTGCGGAAATTTTAAATTTCTTGTATACATAAACATGCTCCATCGAAATAGTTGTATATAATCTATTATCATGTTTATTATAATATCCTTCACTATCGAAATAAGCTTGCATAGTATCAATCACTTCGCTACCAAGTACATTGCTATATATTTCTTCGTTTCTCACATTAGCTGCAATGCTAGTTTTTCCCAATTTCCACCAAGTCCAAGCTTTGCTAGTAAATTGATAAACTTGATTGAAATGATAATTATGATGAGAATACCAAGCAGGAGATTCATAACCATCCCTTATTAACTCAAATCTATCTGCATTTCCTCTATAATGAAATTGTGTTGATGTAGAGATACGGCCCTTAGTTTTGAACCTAACACCTCCAAACACAGTTCGTAATTGTTCAAACTGATTGGGATATTTAGGTGTATAAAAGCTATTAGCACCAAAAGCTTTATCAGAATAAGCTAATTGCCAGCTTAATTCAGCTTTCTTAAGGCTGTAATCACCATAATAAAATAAAGAAGTTCTTTTAAAATCAGTATTCTCAATATAGCCCTTTGAGCTAGAATAATTTGTTGCAAAATAATGAGAAAACTTATTACTTTTTAGGGCTATTGATGCTGACATATTTAGTAAACCAAAGTCTCCAACAATGGTATTGAGAGTAATAATATCTGCATTGGGTTTTGGTGTAGCAAAATTTACCGCACCAGCATAAGCATTTGGTCCAAGCACACGAGATCCTGGACCTGCAAGAAGCTCAATTCTAGATATTTGCGAAAATGTAATTGGTAAATTTAAACTGTGGTGACCCGTTTGAGGGTCTGTCATATCGAAGCCATTGAGAAGGATTTGTACCTGATCGAAGTTGCTACCTCTAATATTTAGGTCGGCTTGGATGTCGTTATTCCCTCTAGTACGAATATCTACTTGAGGCATTGAATTTAAAACGTCTTGAAGGCTCTGTATAGGGTTTAACTCCAAGGACGCAGCTTCAATAACTTGAACCTGACGAGCTAATTCACTTTCTAGCTCTGGAGTCAACTCTCCCATTACCTCAAGCGTATCAAGACTAACTTCCTGCTCTGCTTGCTTTGGCTCGTTTGTTTGCGCCTGTGATTCTTGCGCAAAACCAAGCAAAAGCATCGCCACAGAAATGGTCGAAATCTTGATTTGTAACTTCAAACTTTGGAATATTGCATACGATTTGCGAGTCCAATGTTTAAATATACTAATCTGCTTTTGATAAAAAAAGTTGTTCATTTAAAATAACTTGTTTTTAGTTAATATTTAAGTGTAAAATTCACTTCACTCCTGATAACAATCGGAATCTATCGTCACCATTAATAAATTAAAAAACCGAAAGACCAGTATAAGTAGTAAATAACTCCAAAGCCCTAAGTCCCAAAGTAGAATTGCCTGATGAGTTTAATCCTGGTGCCCAAACACTAATACTTAATTTGCCTGGAATAACAGCAATAATACCGCCACCGACACCACTTTTACCGGGCAATCCAACTCGATAAGCAAAATCGCCAACAGCATCATACATTCCACTAGTAAGCATTACCGAATTTACTCTTTTTGTTTGGCGAGGGCCAATAATTTGCTCATTGCAATATGGTG
>JAOZSY010000277.1 GCA_029939445.1 Bacteroidales bacterium | reverse complement strand
TAACGTACTGTAACCGATTCGGTAGTCAAGCCACATCCTCCAATAGGACCTAATATCTCTATGGCCATAATATCCCAAGGTGTAGCATCAAATTCATAAGCTCCCATATCTGGGGTTTGTGCATCTCTAGCATTACCTTCTATATCGTCAGTAACTGTAGCTACAGGTGTCCCCATATCATTCAATATATTATTATTTATTCTTAAACCCGTTAATGCATTATAGTATGGATCATAAGAAATGCTATTAATACATCCACTTTCAGTAACCCATTCGCCAAAATCAGCTAAGTTTCCTGATAAATATGCAAAATCACCCTCTTCACCAAACTTATAAACATTGTTATTATTACATGTCCATAAACTAGTATCAACATTATTGATATAGAATAAATAACCATTTGCATTATTAGATATATTATTATTAGCAATATTGATATCTAAAGTAACTCCAGCAACAACATCATATAGAGATATATTTGCTGAGTTTTCTTGATCACCTTCAAAATTTAAAGTATTATTATATATATCAACACATTGGGTTGAGTAAACTAATACTCCTACAGATAAATTAGTTGTTGTAGTATTTCCATTAAGATCAACTACATTATTGGATATTATAGTATGGTTTATAGTATCAAAAGCAGAATTATCCATCATAATTCCATAACTCACTAATGTTTTAGAAGTAGAAATCATGTTATTATTAATCTCTGCAGTACCTATAGAATTAGAAATAATAATTCCATAATAATTATCAGTATAAGAGCTAGTATCAGATATAATACTATTTCCTATTATATGAGCCGAAACTGTATTTACAAGTTCAATACCTTTATTATAATGACCTTGAATTATATTATTATTAATATTCCAATTTACAGATTTAATAGATCCACCTTCTAAATATATAGCTCTTGCAGAACCAGATAATACGTTATTTATAATGCTTATATTATCACCCACGCTGTCGGTAGATAATATTAACGTTTTATTATCATCATTATCAGTAGCTGGCACTGTATTTCTAATAATATTATTAGAGAATGTAATATCATGAACGTTATTCTTTAATATAAACACATACGATTCAGTAGAATCTTGCGCCTCTATTGTCATATCTTTAAATTCAATATAACTTGTACCATTTAGCTTAACAACATAATTATCATCAGCACCTATTGCATCATAAGCCAAAATAACTGAGGAACTATCGTTAGTAGCTGATTGGAATGTTACAGTATTTGTAGAGGAAGCTCCTCCAATATTACCAATCGTTATTTGCTCATTATAAGTATTTGCATTAACATTAAATACAACCGGAGCACTAATTCCACATTGATTAAGAGCAAGAACCGCTTCCGAGAAGTTTAAAAAATCAGCACCCGTTCCGCCAATAGTATAATTACCTGCCAATAAGGACGCACAACCATAAAAACTCATTCTTGCTGTGTCATTCATTATATCATTATCAAAACTACCATTTGGTAAATCAGTCCAAGCAACAATATAGTGAGCACCAGCAGTAGCTATTTCCGAGCCTAAAGTAATAGGAGCTATTACCGAATCAGGTAATAAATTTGGGCCTGTAAAACTATAAGCAGTTTTAGCAACACCATCATAAGTCCAATTAATTTGTGCAGAAGTAATAGTATCAACACCAAAGTTTTTAAGATCTACATTAATATCAAAACTTGTGCCTGCAAGTACTCCTGAAGTTGGATTCAATACATTTTCAACTCCAATATCATTTGTTAAATCACTGCTGCCTGTAATATTAATTTGAATATTTGGTCTATTTGGATAACTAAAACCACCAGATAGAGAACAACCTGTTCCACCATCAGTATTTGCCGCCCATGTTTTACCAGCAGCAGCAGTAGCTTTTACATTTGAGCTAGAAGACCATGCTGAATTATCAAAACAAACTTCAATTAATAAATTACTGCTTCCGTTCCAAACAAATGGATTTGATAAAGTAATTGTTTGCCACCCAATACTAGCAGGTAAGTATGTTGTTGCAGAATATACTGTAGTAAATCCTGAAGATTCAAAAGCAGTAATTGTATTTCCAGAATAATTTTTCATCTTAACAGTAAAACCATCCATAGAAGGAGTCCCTATACTAATTAAGTTGAAAGCAATACTTGTAATTTGGCCAGCAAATGCCCCTGCAGCATTTATTTCAGAAGCAGTATATATTATTTGAGTTCTAGCATCTTCATAAACAGTGTAAAAAGGAAAACCATTACTCAAAGTAGTCGTAGGATCTCCTATTTCAGCAATTCCACCTGGAGAATTTTTTGCTATATATTCATACGTATTTGTAGAATCAACATTATTAGCAAAAGACTGATCCCAAGCAATTACATAGTATTTAGTAGTACGTCCAAAACCATAAAATGGAATTTGACAACTAAAAGTATCAACAGTAGCCGCATCATAAACCATTGGAATAGTATCCCAATCATTATTTGGCAATATCTGTACAATACATAGTGCAGTATCAATACCTGAATCATCACTAATAGAAGCAAAGATATCAATAGGATCTGCTGTATAAACAGTGTCCTGTACAATTGGTGATAATAAGGTAATTGCAGGAGGTATCATTTCTGAAACAGATGCATTAACCACTATACTATCCAAAAACCAACCAGCTCTGCCCATAGCACCAAGGTTATTACCATCAACAAGAGTAAATCTTAATTTTACATTTGCAGAATTTGCAGCCAAGGTTGAGATATCAAAATCTTCATGTTTCCACCAATTTGACTGTGGAACTGCAGCACCATTTGCCGGATCCCATAATAAACCATAGGAAGCTTCCGTAAATCTATTTCCAATATTTCCATATTGTCCTAATCCCAAATAATGACCGCCAGTAACACGTTGCCATGTTGCTCCATTATCATTAGATACTTCAATAAAAGCACTATCAAATAATTCAACCTTACAAATATGATCAAAGTCTAGATATACAGCATACATACCAACAGTACTAAAAGAAGTAGTAGTGGTAAACCAGGTTGTATCTCCTTGAGTTACAACAGCCGAATCACTTTTTAATCCTTGACTTGCCAATCTTGTGTTAATAGCCCAAACAGAACCACTTGTAGCGTTGGAAGTAGTTGAGGTTAAACCAATAGTTGCCCCTTCAAAATCTTCAGTAAAAACTTGCGCCTTAACCGAACCGATAGCTATTGCTATAACTAAAACAACAATGAGTAATACTTGTTTCATAATACAATATTTATAATTAATAATAAATCTATTTATATAATAGACTGTTTCTAAGTTTACTAGTGTAGTGTTTTCTACAAAATTACAGTTAGTTAACTAATTTAGTAAACTAGAATAAGCCTTTATTTGCACCCTATATTGTGCTATTACTTATCTAACA
>JAOZSY010000276.1 GCA_029939445.1 Bacteroidales bacterium | reverse complement strand
ATTCGTCGAGAGAGATAATTTCATTATTATGGGTGGCAGTATGTATATAATCAATACGTAATGATCCTTTTTCAAATAAATCATTAAATTTTTGTGCCTTTATATTTGCACCTAAGCTTATAAGAAGTACTATTATTAATATACGCATAATGATGTTAGTTAAATTTATCTAATTTTGTTTGAGCGAAGATAGTTAAAAAGGAGCGAATAAAGAGTGAAATAAGAAGGAAAATGAAGATAGGAGTGAGTAGGTGGTTTTGTGAATAAGTTGCTTGGGTTTAAGTGTATTTTACTTTTACAGCTGTTGTTAAATAGTATGTTTGATAATTAATTTTAGCTTGGTTGCTTCACGCAAAGGGTAATTTGAAAAATGCTCTGTAATTATTGAAATAATTTATCTCAACAACAACAGAACATTTTATTATAGAATAGATTATGAATCCTTAATTACTAATAATCATTTTGCGAGTTAATCTCTTATTATCAAATATTACAGTATAGTAATAAACCCCATTAGGTAAATCGTTGGTTTTTATTTCAATATTATTCTTACCTATAGTTGACGGATAATTATCAGCGTAAATTATTTGACCTAGAGTGTTTCTAAGTTTAAATTCAATATTCCCATTATATGGTACTATGTAGTTAATACTAATAATACCGAAAGCAGGATTTGGTCTGTTTTGCTCAAGTACAAATTCTAAATTATTAGCATTACTTAACGAAACGCCAATAAATGGTTGGCAGAACTCATCATTAGTATTATTAGCATCGTTGTTTAATGCAGTACGAACACAAATACTATAATTACCCAAAGGAGAATTATATGTAGTTGCAAAATGGAAAGTGTCAACATCTTCAAAAGCAAGATTGCCAGTCCATGTTTCAGTATACCATACTACACCATTATCTTTAGAGTACTCAATATCAAAAGAGGTAATAGTATCCAAACCATAATTTTTAACAACTGCGTATAAATTAACAGGTGTAAGAATACTAGTAGTGTCCTCACCACCCCATATTTGTTGTTTATAAACTTCTATTGCTCCAACATCAATATTTGCTGTAGATGCAGAATAGTTTTGGCATATATCATCATTTTGAGGATAAGCATCATTAGATAAATCCGTTCCGGAACAAATAATAAAGCTACTATTTTCTATTAGTGCGTTAGTTTGAGAGAATATAAATGATTCGCTGGCATTAGGAGCTAAACTTCCAGATGTAGGAGTATATGTTTCTGATATTTTAGCGCCATTATCAATTTTATACCATACAGGAATAGAAGTTAGAGCAGTAGTTCCATAATTATGAACTTCAATATTAACATTAATAATATCTCCAATTTGGAGATTTGGTGAATTATTAATATTTATAATACCCGCATCATTTGGTTTGGCAGGCAATGCCATCTCAAAGTCATCTATAGCCCAACCATCATAATTATTATTATTACTATTGGCATAGAATATATAGCGAAGCTGTATTGAACTTGTATTTTGGAATTCGCCACTCAAAAAATCGAAAGTAAATGTTGATTGAATCCAACCATTGCTATTTCCAGTCCATTTATGAGAACCTCCTGAGGTATTATTATACCAATTAGTAGTTCTTGGGTCGGTTACATAACCTAAATTAAGCCATATTCCATTATCCTTTTTATATTGAATATATGCACCATCATTTGAGACTTCAGTATTATACCAATGCCAAAATTTAAGTTTAGCAGTGTCAATATTACTAGTGATTACAAACTTTGGTGAATATAGGTATTGCACACCTCCGCTATAATTACCATTCAAATTTACTGCCCATATATTATTTGGGCTATGTGCTGTATTAATAGTGTTCATACTAGGAATTCCTCTTTCCCATTGATTTGCAAGAGTATCATCCATCCAAAGGCTTATACCCTCAAAATCATCAGTATAGCTAAGATTTACAATGGCTTCTTTAAACACGTTAATACACCTACTATCATTGAAGGTATTGCTGTCTCCTGCCATAATTGTTTTAGCACATATATTATTCATGCCATCAGAAATAGTAATATTACCCAGTGGAACATCAATATAATTACCGTGGTTTATGTTAGTGGAACCTATGGTTGTTACTGTTGGAGTATTATTATTTACAGAATAACTTATATCCACAGTTGTAATAGGATTTGTTCCGTAATTATGAACCCTCACTGTTACTGGTACGCTAGATGCAGTAGTTATTAGATCTGGTGAGCTAATCATAGAGATACTTGCATCATTAGGAATTATATTTGCTATATAAACAGAGTAATCCTCAGTTTCGCCATAATTGTATGTGCCGCATGGTTGTACGGATGTTGTTGTGCCGCTAGCTACGACTACAACACGCATTCTTGTTAAACCTAGCTGAGCAGTTGATGGAATAGATACGCTACCATATGCCATAGCTGCAAAATTAGAACTTGCATTATTATATGGTATTCCTACTGCTTTTTCAGTAATAGGGTCAAATACTCCATCTCTATTAAAATCTATATAAACCTTTACAAAGCCTCCACTTGGAGATGTACTTGTGGAATTTATTTTTATAGAAATAGAGGAGCTATTACCAGGGCTTAGATTAGCTGGGTTGATATTTGTAAAATCAGTATATACCTTATCAAAAGGACTTAGTGAAGTATTATTAATTCCAGCTAAAGTTACGTTTTCAATGTCATGAGAAGTGGTATAATTTGCTGAAGAAATACAATATGATGGAATAATATTAGAAACTAAGCCTTGAAAAGAGTTATTTAGGCTTGTAGTATCACACTGTAAATCGGTACTAAGTTCTACAATAAATTGCCCACCAAGGGTACTAAAATCAGCTTTTGTATTAAAAGAATAATTAACAGAACTTGATGCTGGTACCGAAACATTTTCAGTAATTATTGTCCCACCATTAATCTGATAACTTATTGGGATATTTGTTTGATCAACATTGCCATAGTTTTGCACCTCTGCAGTAATTGTTTCACTAGTGTTTAAATAAATAGCACTAATAGGACCAATTAAGTTAGAAGCACCAACATCGCATGCCGAAAGTGGTAGTATATTTATATTTACAGGAGTTTTATCACTCTGACAGCCCCCACTTGAAATAAGAAGTTTCATATTTGGTCTGATGCTACTACTACTTCCTGATGTAGAACTACATACTCCAGTTGCATCAGAATGATAATACCTTACAGAGTTAAAAGAGGTAGAAGTGCGTTTTACTGAGGCGTTTTGAGTATAAGAGCTATTTTGTGAACAAACTTGAACAACAATATTACTGATTCCATCCCAAACAAAAGGAGAAGAGAAAATATGATTATTCCACCCATTTACTGGTTGATAACCTGATAAACTTGAAAATACTGTTGTAAGTCCCGTTTCGTATGTTGTTAATGCTGATTGTGTTGAA
>JAOZSY010000275.1 GCA_029939445.1 Bacteroidales bacterium | reverse complement strand
AGCGAAAAAGTACGCAGAAAACCATATGCAGTTATACTCCTTGATGAGATGGAAAAGGCTCACCCTGATGTATTTCATCTTTTATTACAAGTTTTAGACGATGGGCAACTTACTGATAGTTATGGTCGTAAGATAGATTTTAAAAACACTATTATAATAATGACTTCTAATATTGGCTCACGTCAGTTAAAAGACTTTGGTAATGGTGTTGGATTTAATACAAATACTAGAGAGGCCAACAAAAATAATAACTCTAAAAAGATAATAGAGAATGCATTAAAAAAATCTTTTGCTCCTGAATTCTTAAATAGAATTGATGATGTAGTTATGTTTAATCACCTTGAAAAGAAAGATATTCATGTAATTATTGATATTGAACTTAAAAGCTTGTTCGACAGAGTTTCTAAACTTGGCTATAAACTTAAGGTTACTGCAAAAGCAAAAAACTTTATCTCCGAAAAGGGATGGGATCCTCAATTTGGAGCGCGTCCGTTGAAAAGAGCTATACAGAAACATGTAGAAGATGAATTAGCTGAGGAGATTATTAAATCAAATATTAATGAAGGTGACGAAATTATTATTGATTATAATAAAAGAAAAGACGCCATAAAAATTAAGATAAAAAAGCCCGTAAAAAAGGCTAAATAGTTTATACCTAATAGTATTAAAATGAAATTAACAAATTAGATATAAGGCTGTTAATAAATTATAAAGCAAACATAATTTGTTTTACGATTATTTATAACTTTACACTCTAATTTTTTATAGAGAATAATATTACAAATTATAATAATACAACACTTATGAAATTTATTGCATCAAGTAAACTTTTACAAGCAAGCTTACAGTCAATTAGCGGAGTATTAGGAACTAATAGCACCTTACCTATCCTTGATAATTTTCTTTTTCGTTTAGAAAATGAGGAATTAAAAATTACTGCGTCCGACGTTGAAACAACTATGTCTGTCACAGTTTCTTTATCAAAATCGGAAGATGAAGGTATAATTGCTATTCCTGCCAAATTACTTCTTGATACCTTAAAAACATTTGGCGATATTCCTATTACTTTTAATATTAACGTTGAAACTAGTCAAATAGAATTAATTACTGACGATGGTAAATTTAAGATGAGTGGCTACGATGGTAATGAATATCCTAGTACTATTGATGTAGAATCTCCCTCAGAAATAGCTATTGCTGCTGAAATTCTTGAAGATGCTATTGGTAAAACAATATTTGCTACAGGAAATGATGAACTTCGTCCAGTGATGATGGGAATTAATTTTGAATTTACGGCTAATGGTTTAATAATGGTTGGTACTGATGCTCATAAACTTGTGAAATACACAAAAAAGAGTATCATTTCCGAAAATGAAGATAGCTTTGTAGTCCCTAAGAAACCATTAAATCAATTAAAGAGTATTCTAGGAAAAATATCTGATGATGTTGTTATTAAGTATAATAAAACTAATGCTCTTTTTGAGTTTGATAATTATACTTTAATATGTAGATTAGTTGATAGTAAATACCCTAATTACGAAGCTGTTATTCCTAAAGACAATCCAAATACACTAACTGTTGATAGACTTCAGCTATTAAATAAAATTCGTCGTGTAAGTTTCTTTGCTAATCAATCTACCAATCAAATTAGATTAAGTATTAGTGGTCAGGAATTGATATTAAGTGCTGAGGATTTAGATTTCACTAATGAAGCACACGAGAGACTAAATTGCAGCTATAATGGTAGCGATTTAGAAATTGGATTTAATTCTAAGTTTATACTTGAAATGCTTAATAATTTAAATAGTGAGCAAGTAATAATGGAATTATCTACTCCTGGTAGAGCGGGTCTTTTATTACCTGTTAGCGAGAGCGATAGTGATGAGGAAATTCTTATGTTAGTTATGCCTATAATGCTGACTGACAATTAGTAATATTATCTCAAGAATAACTAATCATTTATAGTGATTTTTTTTAAAGAGATGATAATATATAAAATTTGTCATAAAAAAAATCCGCTGTTGCGGATTTTTTTATAATTCATTTATTGAAATGCTAAATATATTATTTATAAACATAGGGTTTTCTGATATCATTGATATATTATTGGTAGCATATCTTATTTATTCAATCTACAAATTGGTAAAAGGAACTGCGGCTATAAATATATTTTTTGGACTTGTTACTATTTTTCTTATTTGGAAATTAGTTGGCATGTTGCAGATGAAGATGCTTGATGAAATTCTAGGTCAATTTATTAGTGTTGGTGTTTTAGCTCTTATAATTGTATTCCAACAAGAAATAAGAAGCTTCTTACTAATGTTAGGAAAGGTTGGTAGAGATAGAAATGGTAAACTTATTTTCATGAAAAAAGTTGTTCATCAACAGAAAATGGATATCAATACCATTACTTTATCTATGGAAGAAATGTCGAAACAACTTACAGGAGCTCTAATAGTGTTGCGTAGGTCTAATGAGTTACAAGAAGTTATAGACACTGGAGAAGAAATTGACGCAAAATTTTCAGCCCCGCTTCTGGAAAGTATATTCTATAAAAATAATCCTCTTCACGATGGTGCTGTTATTATTTATAGTAATAAAATTGTAGCCGCACGATGTGTTCTACCAGTTAGTAAAAAGACTGATTTCCCTTCTGACTTTGGGCTTAGACATAGAGCAGCAGCAGGTCTTACTCAAAATACCGATGCTCTAGTTCTTATAGTTTCGGAGCAAACTGGTAATTTTGCTTATAGCGATAAGGGTCAACTTTATACTAATATAAGTATCAAAACTATAAAAGAACTACTACTTAATGAAGCATATATTTAAGAATATTGCAACAGTAATCCTTTGTTGAAAAATAAAAAAGCAATATCTTACCAGCAGTATTTATTTCTAATTGGTAAAATATTGCTTTTTATATTTATGATATTTCCCTATTTAAATCGTTGCTCAAACTCTTCATCAAATCTTTTTACGATATAGTCAGCTCCATAATTAAAATAGGATTTTGTTTGTTCCTTATTAGTAATTTTGAAAGAAAATTTCTTGTCTAATCTTCTCAAAGGTAACTTCTCTCCTATTTCCATAAATACATCATTCACAGAACTATGTGCGGTCAACTTAAACTTATCATTTAATATAGACAATTGCTCAAAATTGTTGAATTTTATAGGAGAATCTATTTGTTTCTCGAATTGTTGAATTACTCTTTGTGTATTTGTAAAGCTGCCATCAGATTCAATTGCAAACGAAGCTGGAAGAATTAAATCAGCTTCTTTTGCAGTCTTAGTTATAAAGTAATCTTGAACAACTAAGAAGTCTTGCTTTCCAAACCATGAAGTAACTTCATTAATATCTTTTGCAGTTCCAATGGGGTCTTCTCCAAAAATAAATATATTTTTATAATCACCTTTTTTCATTGAAGGAA
>JAOZSY010000274.1 GCA_029939445.1 Bacteroidales bacterium | reverse complement strand
ATGTATTGGGCGTATAGGAGGAAAAATACCTACAGCAAGAGTTCCTGTAGCTGCAGCTATATGCAATGGGCCAGTGCTTGCTGCCACCAATGCATCAGCATTTGCAATAAAAGCTACTAATTCCTTTAGAGTCATTTTTCCGCTAAGGTCTACCAAATTATCGTTAGCAATCATTAGTTTTTCACGATATAATAAGCCCTCAGCCTCCGTTCCTGTTAGAAATACTTTTGCCCCTTTTTCAAGTGATATTTTAATAAGCTCACTAAAGTTTTCAAGTCCCCATTCTCTAGCACTTCCTTGAGATTTGGAATGTAGTATAATATTTTTTGAGGTTTTTGATAATAGACTCTTCCACTTCTCTTCTAATGTGGGAATATTTGTAAAGCCATTATATTTTTCTAACTCTTGAAATTCTCCTATAAAATTAATATCCAATGGCTGCAATAATTTTACATTAAGCTGAGCTTCGTGCAAATCAGATTTTTTACGAGAAAATGATGGTAGTTTATTACAATACAAATAATGATAAGGCCTATGAGATGTTCCTATTCTAGTTTTGATACCAGCTTTTTTTGCAAGTTTTGCTATCTTTCTATTAGGAAACACATGAACAAAAACATCAATATTTTCTTCTTTAAGAAGTTTTATTTGAGAATCATTATCAAGCTTCTGAATTTCTGACCAATTTAGGAACTTATCCACATTAGTAGAGCATTCAATAATATCTTTAGTATATGTTTTGCCAAGAAATATGATTTTAGAATTTGGGTATTTCTCTTTTATCAATCCTGCCAATGGCAATGTAAGTACCACATCACCAATACTATCGGTACGACTAAGTAGTATATTCATTATTTATTGGCATTTTTGTGAAGTTCTTTAAGCTTTACATATTTTGTAAAAGTAGCAAATGCTGATATTGAGCATATTATAAAGCCATAATAACCATCAAGGAAGCCTAGCTTGAACCAATAATCACGCTTAAATTTCCAAATGGATTTGTAAATCGCAATAAACCAATTCGACTTTTTACCTTTTTTAAAAGCTTCCTTGGCTCCAATACTCGTAAAAGTATCTACCTGTGCAAGATGCTGCTCAATGCTATAATATGAATAATGCAACAAATCACCTTTCAGATATTCCTGCTTTGCATTTGCTTCCATCTCTATTTTGTCATGAGGATTTATGCCATCCCATTTGCCCTTTGATTTGCGCAATAAACGCAATTTTTTATCAGGATACCATCCCGAATGCTTAATCCATTTTCCTAAATAATTGGTTTTACGATTAAAAAAATATCCATCGGCTTGAGGATTATCCAGTGCAGATTTTATATTTTGCAATAAAGTAGCATCCGGCAGCTCGTCTGCATCTAGCGACAATACCCAATCGTTGCTGGCCATTTGCATTACCCTATTCTTTTGCTGTATATGACCATCAAATTTATGCTTTGAGAATATTACTCCCAATTCATTGCAAATACTCTCGGTGGCATCAGTAGAAAAAGAATCTAGCACAATTATTTCGTCAGCAATATCTTGTATAGCCTCAATGCATCTTCTAATATTTTTCTCCTCATTAAAAGTTATTATTACTACCGATAGCTTTTGCATATTTGATAAATTGATTTTGTCAAAAATACGCTATTTTTAATCATCATTGATTTTGTATTGGGATGGGTTATTAAACGCAAATTTTGATATTAATAATTTATCTAACAACAAATTTACGAGTATAAACCAACTCATCTTTCGTTATTCTAATAAGGTATAAACCCGAGTTTAAGTCTGCAATTGAGACTTGCTTTGGAGAACTATTTATTTGTCCGTTTTTAATCAGCTGCCCTGCAATATTATAAATTTGATATTTTGCATTTTGTAATTTGAAATCTGTAGCAATAAAAATTTCACTGCTTGCAGGATTTGGATAAATACTTATCTTATTCTGAATAGTATTAATGCTCCTAATTGCACTAAAGTTGCCCCCACACTCAGTAGTATCATTATCATAAGCCCACTGGATTTTATCAATATACTGCTTCAGTAATCCTACGTTTTCGATATTAGTTTTGTTGATATCGCGAGCATAAATATATGCTAAGTCGAAGCTGATTGCAGAGTCCTTTTGTAAATCAAAAGGTCCGATTGAGCCTATACCTCTAATATCAGTGGGTGCTAGTATTGATGGTTTCATAACCCATTGACTAGTATCAGCAGGGTCGCCAAAATATTTATATTTAGTAGTCACTGTTCCCGTTGAACCATCACCACCAACTTTTATAGGGCTTCCATCAAGTAATAAGCCTCGCATACTATAATAATGTTGCAATAAAGTAGTTGGTCCACCATTAATATTAGGTTGAGTACTATTGATAAACATTGTGGAACTAGTCATTTTATGAGATAAAAATGTTACTCCCTGAGACGGGGGGTTTACTCCATACGACATATTAGCATTAGGATGGTTGTCGTTATTATCTGCATTATAAACAAAGAATGAATTTCGTAAAGTATCACATCCTACATAATCATCCGTAGGAGCTCCCAAATCAAAATCCGTAAAATTACTAATTACAAAATCGTGATAATCTTTATTTGAACGATTGTATATCTCATAATGCTGAAATATAGTATTATGCAATGCTGTGTCATTTGGGCAACCGAAAGCATAGGAAAGCAAATGAATCTCTATTTTGAGTCTATTGCCGTTTGTTGCCTTATGAGTACAATCATCATTAAAAATAGAAAGTATACATTCGTCGCCTTTTATATTAGGATAATCACCATTTGCCGGATTATAAATACCATCATTATTCACATCCGTAAATTTCGCCAATTTGCTAGCCATACCATTGTTCATATTACCCATTGCTGGCCAATTTAGTATTGCTTCAGGCATCATATATCCACCTTGCCAATAGCTATTTCTATGATTACTAATCTCGGCTTTTGTTATTTTCCACACTCTTTGGTAAATACTATCGCCATCATCAAGTTGCGAAATACTATCACGCACAGGACCAACATTAAAATCCGAACCATTAGCTATGTACTTATCAGCAGCAACATATAGGCTGTCTTGAGTATCATAAGCTGAAAACCATAATGAAGATGTAAACATTGTAGATAAATTACTATTCTTTGGAGCTCTGAAAGTAGCACTTCCTATTCTATCCCAAAAATCAGGACCCCATGAACCAAAAGATGCAAATATATTATTCACTGTCAGGGAGTCTCTAGCCATATTAGGTCTTAATTTAAGAATAATTTTTCCCAAAGAGGATTTATTATTATTTTGATCAATAAGTATATAATTTATAGTATCAGTACTTACTGTTGCATCATAATATACACTTATCCTTAGATTATTATTTAGTATACTTACGCTAGACATACGGCAACCTCCAACAGAATAAATTACAAAAGTATCTCCATCAGGT
>JAOZSY010000484.1 GCA_029939445.1 Bacteroidales bacterium | reverse complement strand
ATGAAGTCGCTCACGACGAAGAGAATAAGCGTATTGATGTGAAGATGACCTTGTCAGCTCGTGGATGCCCTGTAGGAGACACTATTCTTATGCATGTACAAACAGTAATATCTAATATATTCCCAGGTTACTATGTTGATGTAGACTTAATATGGGAGCCGCAATGGACTCCAGCATTGATTACAGATGATGGTCGTGCCGAACTTGATGGTGGAGCATTCTAAAGTCGGCAGACCTCAGTAAGCAGTCTACAGTCCTCAATTCACAGTATAATACTGCGGACTGTAGACTGAAGACTGCGCACTAAATATATATATAAATGTTATTATCAAAGTCCTCAAAATACGGAATACGTGCTGTATTATACCTTGCTTCAAAATGTGAGCCTGGTAAGCGATTTGGTGTGAAAATAATAGCAAATGACTTGTCTTTGCCCGAAGCTTTTCTAGGCAAGATATTGCAATCTCTTGTTCGCAAAAAAGTAATATCATCAATTAAAGGTCCCAATGGTGGATTCTATATTTCACCTGAATCCTTATTACTCCCTGTGATACGTATTGTTGAGGCTATTGACGGTACTGAACTGTTTCACTCATGTGGAATGGGGCTTAGTGAATGTAATGATGATAAACCTTGCCCAATTCATAATGAATACGGAGCCCTTCGCGATGGGTTCTTTAAAATATTATCTGAAAAAACAATTAGAGATTTTAAAAAAGATATTAATGATGGAAAATCATTTATTATTGTGTAATGATAACTATAATTAATATTATCATGTAGTTACTCTTAATGAGATAGTTGCGTAATAAACATTTTCCATAAATAATTTTATTTATCTTTGGTTTTATTAAAAAAATGTGTTTATGAAAATATTCTTATCATTATTATTCATTTTTTATATAATTAATTCTTCTTTTGCACAAAAAAAACCAAAGGTAGCTTTGGTATTGAGTGGTGGAGGAGCTAAGGGCATTGCTCATATTGGCGTGATTCGTGAGCTTGAAAAAAGAGGTATAAAGCCAGATCTTATTATAGGAACTAGTG